>CAYUMZ010000087.1:0-7585 GCA_964446105.1 uncultured Gammaproteobacteria bacterium
CGCAATCCCCTCCTAAGGGATAGGTTACAGGTTCAAGTCCTGTCCGGGGCAAATGTATTCATTCATCAATACAGAGGATCATTATGAGCCAATCTTCAAAGCGATTAGAACAAGATAGCATGGGCACTATTGAAGTTTCAGGCGACCGGTACTGGGGCGCTCAAACAGAACGTTCACTCCATCATTTTGCGATTGGCCACGATGTTATGCCTCGTGAATTAATTCGCTCCATGGGTATTGTTAAAAAAGCCTCTGCATTAACGAATTTCGAATTGGGTAAACTTGATAAAACAAAAATGGAATTAATTTCTAAAGCGGCTGATGAAGTGATAGACGGTAAATTAGATGAACATTTCCCCTTGCGAATCTGGCAAACAGGAAGCGGCACTCAAACAAATATGAATATTAATGAAGTGATTAGCAATCGTGCTATTGAAATAGCGGGTGGTGTCATCGGGAGTAAAAAACCGATTCATCCTAACGATGATGTCAATATGTCTCAATCATCAAATGATACATTTCCAACGGCCATGAATATTGCGGCAAGTGAACAAATTACTCATCATTTAGTGCCTGCCTTAGTTGCTTTGCGACATGCATTTGTAAAAAAACAAGAAGAATTCAACGATATTGTTAAAATCGGTCGCACTCATTTGCAAGATGCGGTACCACTGACTTTAGGGCAAGAATTTTCTGGGTATGTCGCGCAAATAGACCATGCACTGAATAATTTAACCTATGTTCTTTTGGGTTTAAGAGAATTGGCATTGGGTGGAACTGCGGTAGGAACGGGATTAAATACACATCCACAATTCGCAGTGAAAGTCGCTAAACATATTGCGGAATTAACAGGTATTGATTTTATTACGGCTCACAATAAATTTGCTGCGCTAGCTGCGCATGATCCGATTGTGATGGCTAGTGGCGCATTAAAAACTCTAGCTAGTGCGCTGATGAAAATTGCGAATGATATTCGCTGGCTCGCGTCAGGCCCTCGATGTGGATTAGGTGAACTCACTTTACCTGAAAATGAACCGGGCTCTTCAATTATGCCGGGTAAGGTTAATCCTACTCAATGTGAAGCATTAACAATGGTCTGTGTTCAAGTGATGGGCAATGATGCTGCAATTACCTTTGCGGGATCTCAAGGCAATTTTGAATTAAATGTTTTTAAACCCGTGATGATACATAATTTATTGCATTCAATTAGATTATTGGGCGACTCCTGTCGGTCTTTTCGAGAATTTGCCATTGAAGGTCTGCAAGCCAATAGAGACACTATTGCCTATGATGTTTCGCAATCATTAATGTTAGTAACGGCATTAAATCCTGTGATTGGGTATGATAAAGCGGCTGCTATTGCTAAGAAAGCCTTCAAAGAAGGGACGGATTTAAAAACAGCTTGTGTCGCTTTAGGCTATTTGACTGAAGCAGAGTTTGATAAAGCTGTCGATCCTGCTGCGATGGTGAAGCCATCGTAAAGCGCTATGTTTACGACAAATGTTCATTTTTGAATACTGAACATTTTCACTTTGTTTGCATAGAATTATGTCATTTGATTGTCTATAATCACCCTTTTAAATACAATTATTATAACCTAAAACCGAGAGTTGAACGCCATGAAGAAAGAACCAGATTTTAATTACGCCGCGTTTATTGCAGAAAAATATCCAAAGTTTTTACTTGATCTTAATTTATGCAATCCATATTCTGTAACTCTCTCCAAAGAGCAGTTATCAAAAATGCTAAGTACAATTTTGAATCAATTACCAAGCTATGCTTCAATTTACCCTGTTATTCCTATTAAATTTCAAACTTCAGCTATTGAAGATGAAAGTTGTATAGACAGTAATCAGACATTTACTATTTATCTTTGCAACCCTTTTTCTTCAAATCCCATTGTCTCATACAAAGCAGTGGTACTAGAGTCTGAAATAAAATTGGAATGCATACAATTAAGATCACCCGCCGAACTTCGAAAATCCTCTTTAGGCATTGAAACTCAGACATTTGAGATGCCACCTATAGACCCAAATAAAAAAACGATTCTCATTGTTGATGATGATCCTATATTGCATCGAGTTATGAGGAATTGGCTTGCGAGTAAATTTAATCTCATTGTTTTGGAGGATGGACGTCAAGCTGTCAATTATATTAAGCTGGATTATACCTGTGATCTGATTTTAATGGATATGCATATGCCAAATCTAAATGGGTATGTTGCATCTACATTGATAAGAGAATATGAAAAAAATAATGAAAAAACAGCAATACCAATTATCGCAATGTCAGCAGGAAAATTTGTAGACGCTCAACTGGTTCAATGTGGTTTTATTCATACATTTGTAAAGCCACTGAAACAGGCATCTATTCTTGAATATATTGGTACAAATGATAACTTTTTACCTAAAATTAGAAATACCCAAACAAGTGAAACTGATCTTATGAAAGTCACCGATAATCCAAAAAGTCTTGATGATATAACAAAATCAATTGATAACGTACAAATAAATTCACCTGCTCTTAAAATGGATTCCTATAACAAAGACATAGAATCAAGAGTAGGAGATGGAAATGATAATAATTTAAGTCTTACAGACTATAATGAGCCAGATCCTAACGATAATAATATTTGTAGCATGTAATCACGATGGGAAGGATCAGATTTAATATTAATACCAGTTTTAATATATCGCTATCTTATGACTGCCCCTGGATAAGCTAGCTTAATATTAGATCTGGCCCCTTCCTCTGCTGTCTGCTGAACGGCAAAAATTCTAAAATAGTCTAAAATTGAAAGGAATTGTCCGGGATAGCGGGAACTCCTGGAATTTATGTTTAACAAGGAGTGTTAACATGCCAGCTCAAAATATCACACAAAAGATTATTGCTAGTCATCTGCTGGAAGGGGAAATGATCCCTGGAAAGGAAATTGCACTGAAAATAGACCAAACCCTGACGCAAGATGCCACCGGAACGCTGGTCATGTTAGAGCTAGAGGCTATGGGGCTCGATCGTGTTAAAACGGAGTTGTCAGCCCAATATGTCGACCATAATCTCATACAAGAAGATTTTAAAAATGGGGATGATCACCTCTTCCTCCAATCAGCATGTCAACGTTTTGGAATCTGGTTTAGTCGACCTGGAAATGGGGTTAGTCATCCTGTGCATATGCAACGTTTTGGCAAGCCAGGGAAAACCCTGCTGGGAGCCGATAGCCATACCTGTGCAGCAGGTTCACTGGGTATGCTGGCTATGGGTGCGGGTGGTCTTGAGGTCGCCATGGCAATGGCTGGACACCCTTTTTATGTCAAAATGCCAAAGGTTTTCGGGGTAAACTTAGTGGGCGAATTGCCTGATTGGGTTAGCGCCAAAGATATCATTCTAGAGCTTTTGAGACGCCACACTGTCAAAGGTGGTGTGGGTAGCGTCATGGAGTATTACGGTCCGGGTTTGAAGCAGCTGAACGCCATGGATAGGCATGTTATTGCGAATATGGGCGCTGAATTGGGAGCCACGGGTACTCTCTTTCCCGCGGATGACGTTATTCGAGAGTTTCTGCGCGATCAAGGGCGGGAGGCTGATTTTACCGAGTTATTGGCTGATCCCGGTGCTCTATACGATCGTGAAGATACGATTGATTTATCTACTTTAGAACCCCTGATCGCTATGCCTTCAAGTCCTGATAAGGTTGTGCCCGTTCGTGAAATCGCAGGAGAACCCGTTTTTCAATCCTATATTGGTTCTTCAGCGAATCCAGGTTACCGTGATTTTGCTGTACCTGCCATGATGGTAAAAGGTAAACAAATCCATCCAAGTGTTTCCTTCGATATCAATCCGGCCTCTCGTAATTCACTCGAGGAAATGGTGGAAAATGGTGTTTTAACCGATTTGATTCATGCAGGGGCCCGAATCCACCAAGCTGGGTGCAATGGGTGCATCGGCATGGGGCAAGCTCCAGCGACCGATAAAAACAGTTTACGGACAGGTCCACGCAATTTCCCAGGTCGATCAGGGACTCTCGATGACAAAGTTTTTTTGTGTAGTCCTGAAACTGCTGCTGCGGCTGCAATTACAGGCCAAATCACCGACCCACGGGATCTGGGTATACCCTATCCTCGTGTTTCAGGACCTAAGCGTACAATCATCAATAATGCCATGCTGCAAGAACCCGTAAAAATAGAGCAAGCCCTGAAAGTACAACTCATTAAAGGTCCTAATATCGCTTCAATTCCAGTACTGAGCAAGCTTCCACAAAGACTTGAATTACCCATATTATTAAAAGTCGGTGACAACATTACCACTGATGAAATAATGCCAGCGGGCGCACGCGTTCTTCCCTTCAGAAGCAATATTCCTAAAATCAGTGAATTTGTATTTGATGTCGTTGATCCCACCTACCCTACTCGCGCACAAAGCATTCACAAAAATGGTGGACACATTATTGTGGGTGGTGAAAATTACGGTCAAGGATCTAGTCGAGAACATGCTGCGCTCGCACCACGATATTTAGGATTACATGTTGTTATCACTAAAAGTTATGCACGCATTCACTGGCAAAATTTAATTAATTTTGGAATTTTACCGCTGACTTTTACAAATCCCGATGATTATCTTCGTCTTCAATTAGGCGACGTTCTCGTGATTGAAGATATTCATAATTCTATTAAAAAAGGTAAAAATTTGACCGCCACTGTTTTAGGCGGTAATTTTACTTTCACTCTTGAACATGCTCTTTCCCCTCGCCAGATTGAAATTTTAATTGATGGTGGCTTAATTAATTGGGTGAAGGGCAAAGGGCATTAATGAATTCAAGGATTGAATATCAACGAGTGGAAAACATGGAGGTGTGATATGAGCAATGATCTTTTTAATGATCTTCCTGACATGGAAGGAACTTTTTTAATGAATGAAGATGATCCGGTTTTTAGTCATTATTTAGCCTATTTAGCTGAAGACATTCAAAATAATCCAGATTATCTTCAAAAAGTTAGCCCTGTTTCTAGAATGAGCCCCTTCACTCACATCAAAGGTCGAGATTGATTTTGATGCTCACAAGGTTGACAGACAATTTTACACTACCTTGATATCAGTCAATGATATCTTCATTAAAGCATGAAAAAAACTGTTCAATTCTTGAGAAATCAAATACCTAATTTTGTAGCTAGCTCTTTATCATGATTTGTCCCCATCTCCCTCAAAGTGTAGTACCGGTTGGCGATAGTGTGCATTTTTCTCTTTTAAGTTCATCAAGTTGTATTTGTAGGTCAGCTATTTGGCGTATGGCTTCTTCTTCACGGCATTTTGCTTCCTTCCTTTCTTCTTTAAGTAATCGTATTGAATTCTCAAAACATTGAAGGACTACTTTGGCATCATGTAGATCTAGTTGTCCCGATTGAGATAAACGTTTGTGTGCTTCATTAATTACGAGTTGAGTAAGCATATCGAAAATAGGGGTATTATCGCTCTCTATGGTGATGGAGACAGAGTCTGTCTGAGGGGGTTCTAGCTTCTTATCCGGGTTTGTCATGAGTACAGATTCTAAAATTGATGATGAAATTGTGTTCTGGTGTTTTCTGCTCAATTTATCTGGATTGTATTCAGCTCGGATAAAAGTCAGTAAATTTCGATTGGTTTGGAAATTAATGTCTATATTTTCTTTGTTGCAGAAAGAATTTAAAAGCCATCGACTCCAGTTATCTAAAACATCATAGAATTTGGGTGTATATATTTTTTCGGATGAATGACGTTTAGAGATTATTGGATCTGGAGCAAAAGCGATGTCGATAAGATCACCTATCGTGTACAGTAATATCATATGACTAATTATTTCCTCAAGAAGATACGCAATGTTGCAATTTTGACTGGCTACGGTATTGAATTGCACCTTGAAATTATTTTTATCCCTGATGCCACGCTCGTTAAGCTGAGGCGTGAGCGCTTGTTGAAACGCATATTGTCGGTTAAACATTTCGTGTACAAATTGGGCCAATTTTTCAACGTCCAAAGGAGGGCGATTATCGGAATGGGGTATATTTGACCGTTGCAGTTTTTTGAGGAATGTCTCCCTGAGATTGGAATTGACGTCTTCGCCTAAAAGGACGCAAATTTTACAGCCCAGTCTCTCTTCAGCTTTCTCAAGCTCGACACTATCCATCCACTCTCGACCGACCACTCTGGCTTCAGATCGGTACTTACTATGTGCATTTAAACATGTTCGTTTGATATTGGTGATATCAAAATCCGTACTCTCATCTAAGTTTTCAAAAATTTTTTTCTTAGCTATATTGTGCCTATATTCAGTATCAGTAATTCTGAGAATAAGGCGAACTTTTCTGTTGGAGTCAGTTTCTCCCAAAATTGCGAGTGCACCAAGAGCCATCCTATCAAAATTACTGGAGTTATTGACAGTTTCATGTAAACATATCATCCACGATACGACTAGTTCCTGTTGGCTTTCATTTTGACAACCGAGAGTTTTGATTGGCAACTGTTTACTCACCCAGGCTTTATTAATCTCAACATCGGCGGTGTGTGGACTCTCAATCCAAGAAGTTGGAGACTTGAGTTTTGGTGGAGCTTCACTGTTAAAAAGTTGCGCATAGACTTTTTCGAAAGTGATGGCGGTTGCACCAGATACTTTATTGATAATGGTTAAGGTTTTGACTGACTTTTTATCGGCACTTCTTTTTTTTTCAGTCGCAGGAGTACCCTGACCGTTGCTAAAGAAACTTAGGTCTTTATTTGAGATCTTTTCATCGTGCTGGTTCATATTAACTCCTAGACGAAACCTTAAGAAATATTTAATTACTCGAATAAAAAAAATATCCAAAGGACTCATCGCTCATGAGATTTCGGAAAATTTTTGAAGAGCCTACCCCGTACAGCCATACTACTCATTTCTCTAATTAAAAGGTAAAAGATCTAATGGGTTGTCTTCAAGATGCTCAACCTCACAACTACTAGTGAGCTCATCATCGATTTTCTGTAATAAATAGGAAAGTTGTTCATTTTGAGATGCGATCGTAGCTTCGTTTTCAAGATTTTTCTCGATCATTAACTTTATTAGATCAGATACTTTCATATGATTATTATCAGCAGCAAGAGCCTGAAAGTCTGCAATTTGATTCCTAAGTACAATGTTTTCTGCATAGAGTTCGGCATTTTGCGCTATTAATGCAGGCTCATTCTGAGAAGCAAACTCTTTTTTACTTAGTGTTTCAACGAGCGTTTCAGTAAGTGTTGTCATTTGGTCTATAAGTTTTTTGTTTTGAATAATCAATAATTTTTCTAATGTTTCTGGTCCATAAAAAAAATGTTCAGAGGATTTTAAGCTTCCATTAGCACGAAGATCTGAGAGTTTTTTTAAATCATCTAGAAATCCATTAAATCCATTACCTAGACCATAGTAATTATAGTACTTATTTCCCTTTTCAAGTATCTCATTAACCAGAGCCACAAGTTCAGTATCAGGATATACTGGACGACTTTTATCAACGTAGTGCTTATCAAGAGCCTTCTTAAGTTTTCTAGCTTGTATCCTCCTTTCAGACCAACCTGTAGGATTAAGATCAAGTAAACACAT
>CAYUMZ010000088.1:0-7554 GCA_964446105.1 uncultured Gammaproteobacteria bacterium
GGACCATCTTGTACTCCACCAAAACCATAGTTTTCTTTCCAAGGATTGCCGTAATTAGTAGCATTCAGAACGGCATCAACAATCACTTTGTATTGATTATTGGAACCGCCTGGTAATGTAAATGTCTGCACCCAGTAGCCATCATTAGCGCGACGTATCAGGCCATTTTTAGCTGGTGCAGGCACACCACCAATTAGACATTGAGGATCCCAATCGCCATTGCAACCTAATAAGGTTCCAAGGGGAGAGCCTGTTATGGTAACTGCCTGTTGTGGCGGAGGGTTATTTGCGTTGGCTGTACTCACTGATAACATCATTACTACTGCGCTAACAACATATCGCTTAATGATAATGGATTTAAACTTAAAATTATCGTTACACATCACACCACCTCGTAACTTGAGAGTCACGACTTCTCCAGGCTAAATGCCCTTCAAAGACAGACTCTATTCATACAAAATGCATCTTTATACACAGTGCTCTACCATTTGCTCAGGGATCTTTTGACAGCTCACTTAATCAAGTATAGCACATTCTATTAAATTTCAAGATGTAATCAATTTTGTTATATATTAACAGCGTGATATTGTTAAATTAGGCTGAAAATAAGCTTTTTTTGCCTATTTAGATCAATTTAAGACTTCTTGATATTAATGAAATACTGATAATTATTCAATTATATTTATGTCAAAGAAGCTCACAAACCCCGCTGCCAGAGCGCGTTTTCAGCCATGATGCTGAGTGAGATACTCCTTTTTTAGCTTGTCAAGTCGAGTCAAGCAGCCAGTCGAATGCCCTCGCTGCGTTCAACATTGACCCTATCCAGCAAGAATTTATTCTCGCTCGGATAATGCAGGGAATGGTGTCAGGTCTCCCGTTGACTAAATATAAAACCCGGATATCTTTTTGGTTTTTAGTCGTAGTAGCATTGACAGATAACTAGACTCCATATAATTCGATATTCCGGTGCATGGTATCATGTAATGAACTGCGGCCCCTGTAGAAAGCCGATTTATCATTGTCACACGCAGCGCATGTTGATTCTGAAACTGTTAGAAGAAGTCTATCTCGCATCAATATAGAGATTCACGCTTATTGCTTAATGATCAACCACTATCATTTCCTAATGCTAATTACCGTTTGAAAAAATTATCTAAGGAAAGCTGCTCTGGTAGTCAAAAGAGATAAGATATTAAGGTTGTTAAAATAGTCAAAGGGAGACCTGAAACCATTTACCTCCATTTACCTTCTGATAAGTATCTTGTTATATTTAAGGTAATGAAGCACCTGAAACACGCCAGTAGAGCCCGTCTTCAGCCATGTTGCTTGGTTAGATACTCAATTTTTGGCTTGCTAGTAACATCCAAAATTAAAACAACCCCATTGATCATTGTCCCGTTTTCGTGTATAAATTCACGAAAGTCGTTGCTAAAACGTGAGAGTAGCCACGTTTTGGCAAGGAGTTTGCGATTTAATTGGGGGTGAGGGCCTTGGAAAGAGATATATATCACCGACTGGTGGAGTGGAAACAGTCTGAACTGCGTAAGCCATTAATCTTGCGCGGCGCACGACAGGTGGGTAAGACTTACTCACTACTTGCCTTTGGCGCGAAAGAATATTCTGATGTGGTACATATTAACTTTGATGAGGAACCCGGTTTTGTTGCATTCTTTGAACTTGATCTCAATCCTGATCGCATCATTAAGGATTTAAGCATTCACTTCAAAAGATCGATCAACCCGGGTACAACACTAATAATCTTTGATGAAATTCAATTGTGCCCAAATGCTCTCAATAGCCTCAAATATTTTTGTGAGAAAAGAAATGATTATCATGTCGTTGCAGCAGGTTCATTGTTAGGGGTGAAGCTTGCTCAAGGTTTCCCTGTCGGAAAAGTTAATTTTCTTGACATGACGCCACTGACTTTCTTTGAGTTTTTGAATGCGATAGGTGAATCCAGTCTTGTAGGGTTGTTGAAGGAATTAATGACACCCACCCCAATACTTGCACCTTTCCATGAAAAATTGATTAACTTACTCAGATACTATTTTGTTATTGGCGGCATGCCTGAGGCAATAGCGACGTATTTAAAAACAGACTCTTTAATAGAGGTTAGAAGAGTTCAAAAGGAAATATTAGATGCTTATGTCTTAGACTTTGCAAAACATGCTCCGAAAGAAGAATTGATGAAAATTATGGCTGTTTGGGAAATGTTACCGAGCCAACTTGCTAAAGAAAATAAAAAATTTGTATTTTCTGCTATTCGAAAAAGTGCTCGCGGTCGTGATTATGAAAGCTCGATTCAGTGGTTAGTTGATGCTGGCTTAATTATTAAGTCACATCTCATTAAAACACCCAGACTGCCTTTAAGCGCATACAATGATCACAGCGCTTTTAAAATATATTCTCTCGACGTCGGTTTACTCGGAGCAATGAGTAAGCTTGATTCCTCCTTGGTGCTTCAAGCAAATACTTTATTTGCTGAGTTTAAAGGTGCTTTAACTGAAAACTTTGTGGCTCAAGAATTGCGTCAGCAACATTTTGACAGCTTGTACTATTGGACAAGTAGCGGCGAGGCCGAAGTAGATTTTATTATTTCTCTGCAACAAAAAATTTACCCGCTAGAAGTAAAATCCGGCTTGGATAAACAAAAGAAAAGCTTGGTGGTTTATGGCAATAAATATTCTGGCGGTGAATATCAATCTAATGCCTTATCAAGGGCAACACTACGTAATTTTGCACACGATGGAAAAATAATAAACTATCCATTGTATGCGATCGCGCTATTTCCTCGATTGTCGTAAGAAACGCTAAGGTAAGAGGGCAAGTCTAAATAAATTGATAAATAGGAGGAGGGGTCGAACCCCTCCTCCTATTTATCAATTTATTTAGACTTGACCCCTTCCCTTGCCTTCCCTTATTTTTTCTGAGCAACGCTCGTGGTTGTTGGTGCTACTACCGGATCGCTATCATTGCGAGCATGAATACCTTTCAACATATTTAAGGCTTCAAACAATTGATAATCCTCATATACCAATGGGTTTGTCGGAACTGTAGTCTGTTCCTCTGCTGGATTCATGACATCTTTAGCCGGTTTTTCAGATTCTTTATTAGATTCTTTTTCCTTGGGATTACCCAAATGGCCGGATAAATCTTTTTCATCAATATCGTCTAATAATTTTTCCTCAGTGTCTTTGTTGACTTTGAGTTCATTGACAGTAATGTCAGGAACTATACCTTCTGCTTGAATAGATCGACCTGCAGGCGTGTAGTAAAGTGCAGTCGTCAATTTAATTCCAGTGGTTCTGTCAATAGGAATAATGGTTTGAACTGAGCCTTTACCAAAGCTTCGAGTTCCCATCACAATAGCCCGTTTATAATCTTGCAATGCGCCCGCAACAATTTCTGAAGCTGATGCCGAGCCACCATTAATTAGCACAACCATAGGCACACCCTCGATCATGTCGCCCGGTGTTGCTTTGGCACGAATATCACTGCCTGGAATTCGACCTTTTGTATAGACAATCAACCCACCAAATTTTAGTTTGGGCGCATCTAAAAATAAATCAGAAATGTGTATGGCTGAATCTAATAATCCACCCGGATTATTACGTAAATCCAGAACTAAACCTTTGAGTTTTCCTTTCGATTCCTGTTGCATTTTGAGGATAGCATTTTTCAGATCATCTGCTGCGGGGGCTTGGAAAAATACCACGCGGGTATAAGCATACCCAGGTTCGAGCATTTTACTTTTAACAGAAGCAACTTTAACGACATCTCGTACCACATTAAAATGTAAAGGTTTCTTTTCGCCTTTTCTTAAAATGGTTAAATCAACAAACGTTCCTCGTTTCCCTCGAATCATGTTGATCGCATCACGCACAGTCATTTTGCGAATAATTTTGTCATTAATTCGAACGATCATATCGCCTGCTTTTATTCCAGCTTTGAAAGCAGGTGTATCATCTAAGGGGCTGATCACTTTGATATAGCCATTTTCTGGAATAATTTCGATACCAATCCCACCAAATTCGCCGGTGGTAACAGTTTGAAGATCTTTAAGATCATCTTCATCTAAAAATGCAGAATGAGGGTCGAGACTTTGAAGCATTCCTCTGATTGCATTATTGAAAAGAATTTTATCGGTGGGTGTTTCTATATAATAGCGTTTTATTTGAGCAATCACTGTTGAAAAGCGTTGAATATCTTGAACAGGGATTTCTAAAGAGGAAGATTTATTTTGATCTGTAGCAGTGTCTGACGCAAGACTTGCGCTAGTGATGCATAATCCAGAAACAATCCCTAATAATAAAAATCCGTAGATAAAACGTTTGAATGAATTCACAAAACACTCCCTGTACCTATGAATAACGCTGTAACCATAGCTCAAAAATCTCATATTCGCCAATCATGACAACCAGTCATGCGGATTGATTGGTTTGCCTTGATGCCGTATGCCAAAATATAATCCTGGTTCAGGTTGGCCGCCGCTATCACCTACTAAACTAATATCATCGCCTTGTTTAACAATATCGCCGACAGTCATTAGTAGACGTTGGTTGTGTCCGTATATACTCATATATGCTTGACCATGATCGATAATAATCATAAAGCCAAGTCCTGGCATCCAGTCAGCAAATACAACCTTGCCCGGGGCAACTGCATGTACAGTATTACCATATTTTGCACTGATTACAATACCATTGGTTTTTAATTGGCTACCTTTAATCGGCTGCCCAAATTCAGAGGTCACTTTTCCTTTCACAGGCCAGGCAAGACGACGATGATGCTTGCTGACAAATTCTCCAGAATAGCTCGTTTTTTGTTGAAGTTGACTGAGCAATGTGTTCAGTTGTTTTTTGTTTTGTTCCAAATTGCGCAAATTCGTTTCTTGTTTAGAAATACTTTGGCCTATTTGACTCATCAGCTGCTGACGCTGTTGAAATTGATCTTGAAGTTTTTTATGTGCAAATAGTTGTTGCTGCTGTAAATGATTGAGTTCATCTTGTTGTTGCTGTAATGCCACTTTTTTGAGGTTGAGTAAACGCTCATTTTTTTCGAGAAGATTCAGTATACTTAGGCGATGTTGTGCAAGTCTTTCCGAATATTGATTGATACGATCTATATTCGCATGATTTTCATTATTTAATAAAGTTTTTAAAGGATGTTTTTCACCCAGCATATATTGCGCTTTGATTTGAATACCTAGAGCCCTGAATTGTTCTTCACGCTCGTGATTCAGTTGCGCAAGCTGAGTTTGCAGTAATTGAATTGTGTTATTGGATTGTTGAAGTGATTGCTTTGTTTTAGCGAGTTTTGTATGCCATTCGCTCATGGCGATTTCGGCATGCTTTAATTCGCTTTGAATGTTTTCCAATTTATTTTTTCGTTGTGAAATAAATTTTTTGGTTTGAGTGATTTCCTGGTCAACATTATTAAGTTGTGTTTGTGTTGTAGAGACAATAGCTGTCGCTGTGGTAGACAGTAGTATCGTTGACACTAATAGTAGTGGATAATATCGATTCATTTTTTCCATTTAAACAGGGGATGCGCTGTCATTTCCTTTGGCAGTTTCAAACCCAGTAACATTAACATGGTTGGGGCTATATCGGCAAGGTTGCCTTCTTGGATAGCCACTTCACAAGGGCGACCGACATAAATGACAGGGACAGGATTGGTAGTATGCGCTGTATGGGCCTGATGGGTGAGCTCGTCGAACATAAATTCAGCATTACCATGGTCTGATGTGATGAGTGCCTCTCCGCCAACCGATTGTAACGCATCGATAATTTGTCCAAGACTCGTGTCGATCGCCTCAATGGCTTTGATGGTTGCGAATAAATTTCCGCTATGTCCGACCATATCGGCGTTGGCAAAGTTGCAGATGATGGCCGCGTAGCGTTGGCTCTTAATCGCATCGCATAATTTTTGAGTTAACTCAGGCGCGCTCATTTCAGGTTGTAAATCATACGTAGAGATTTTAGGTGAAGGAATTAATATACGGTCTTCATTAATAAAAGGTTCTTCACGGCCGCCATTAAAAAAGAAAGTAACATGAGCGTATTTTTCTGTTTCTGCAATGCGTAATTGATTTAAACCGGCATCAGCGATGCATTGTCCTACAACGTGATTTAAATTAATCGGTGGAAATGCAATGCGAGTTTTTAAATCATCGGCGTACTGAGTTAATGAAACAAAATCGGCAATTTTTGGCTGTTTTTTGCGCGGGAAAAAATCAAAGTTGGGCTGAATAAAAGCGCGTGTTAATTGTCGAGTGCGGTCAGCGCGAAAATTCATAAATATGATAATATCGTTATCTTGAACAATGGCCGTTTGATGTTCACGAGTAATTAAAGTGGGTTTTACGAATTCATCGCTCTCATTTCGTTCATAAGCTAGTTCCAATGCGGATGCAGGAGAGTCTGCGAAGAACATTGCATCGCCTGAAGTGTACATATCATATGCCGCTTCAGTGCGTTCCCAGCGTTTATCACGATCCATTGCATAATAACGCCCGCAAATGGAAGCAATTGGTAGATAACCTGAATCGTGTAATTGTTTATCGATCAGCGCGAGCGATGGAAGTGCCGATCGTGGGGGCGTGTCTCGACCATCTAAAATAGCGTGCATGCACAATTTATTAATGCCTTTTTTTGCGGCGAGTGCGATAAGCGCTTGGATATGTTTTTCATGACTATGAACGCCGCCCGGTGATAATAAGCCCAGCACATGTACCGTGCTATTTTTGGATTTTGCAAGTTCGAAAGCTTGATTAAATACAGGATTAGTATCAAACGAACCATCTTGGAGAGCATCGTCGATGCGCACTAAATCTTGTGGAACTGATCGCCCTGCGCCCATGTGTAGATGGCCAACTTCCGAATTTCCCATTTGACCTTCAGGAAGTCCAACTGCATGACCCGATGCATGAATAAGCGTATGAGGGTATTCAGACCACAATTTATGCCAGTTTGGCGTTTTTGCTTGTTCAATAGCATTGTAGGCTGGATTTTCGCGGTATCCCCAGCCGTCGAGAATAATCAGTACGAGAGGTTGATGATTCATGGTTCACAGTATTTGTTGAAGTGACGATGAGGGTATTGATTCGATGGTTAAAAGTCAAATTGTGGTGATTGTGTCATCAGGCTTGAGATGTGGATCCAGGGCCTAGTTCCTAACCTTGCGCTGTAGTGTTAATCATATCCTCAATATTGAATAATAGATCAACAAATCCCCCTCAAGCATCTAAATTTTCAATATTGATAACGTAGAAAATTGGTTTTAGTAAATTTTGACAGCTATCCTGGATCACTTTTTATTGTTTATTAGATAAGCAGATACAGTAATTGCCAGTATTATGTGCACAACCATCCTTTTCATAGCTAGGTTAAATAAGAACTTATACTCTAGCATGTGTCCCAGAAGCGTCTTTGTACTTGTTTTATCAATCCTGAGGCACTTAAAAGTTCATCCTTTGCCATAATCGGTTTTTGTATAGGGTTAGTTTGATGGGCTTGTTATTTACACATAATCATTTACAGCCCCCGATTATAT
>CAYUMZ010000089.1:0-7488 GCA_964446105.1 uncultured Gammaproteobacteria bacterium
CTCTAAAAGTTCTTCCATAATATCGGTAGATTTAGCGATTTTTAATGGGGGCTCGTATCCAAATTCTGAGATTTCTTCTTGAGCAGAATATTTCAATGGAGGTAAATATGAAATCGATTCTGTGGTTGGAAGTCCACCTAGATTAATTTTCAATTTATGAGCATTAGTATCAGAAAATTCAATAAATGCATGTATAATATTGAAGGCAACGCGACTTCCTGGATTTCTTCTCGCGAAAGCTTTCGATCGCTTCATACAGCTATCGTTTCTAATGAACATGTCTTTTGCAAGGCTTCGCAGTTTTGAATCCTTGATGTCTGTTATAGGTGTCCATCTCACGGATGATTTAAGTATAAATTCACATTGAAATGCATGATGGCCTGTTTCATCCACTTCAACATAAATCAGATCTTCATCAGTATTCTTGAAAAATTGTAATTCTACTGCGGGCCTGGTGTGATAAATTAAAATCTCATCACTGGGATCTAAGGACGGGAGCGGCAGCCATCTTTTCTTCGCGGTAGGCCGAAGTATCTTCTTACCATAAAATACATCGTCCGTATGAGCATACTGGGTTAAATATAATGAATCTAATTCGACTGGAGAATGAGGAGGATTATCTAATTTAATCCAAGGGAATTGACTTTTCTGAGTAGGTTTTACCGATAATCTATAGCAATGAGGCGTTACATCGGGGCGATGTGGCTTTGAGTAGAATATTTCGTCAATTTCAAAATGAGGTGGCTCAGCAGGATCATCGCTTTCATATTCTGGATCATAAAAATTTTCCTCAGCAGCTTCATCGACACCTTGATTGTCTTCTAATTTTTCAATAGCATCATATTGTGATATAAATAGATCGGGTAGAATCTTATTAACCGCATTAATCGTTTCTAAAGATATTTGCGTGCAACCTATTAGCTCGATGTGTTTTAATCCCGAAGTAGACGTGCATAATCGAAACAGAATATCATCATCAAAATCTTTAATCTTCTCTAAATTGAGCACTTCAATTCCTTTAATGCTCTGCAAAGTAGACGCTAAATTTTTCAGAAAAAAATGATTATGAGGATTCTTCAGCTCTTTAGAATACGGCTGTAAAATAGCTTCCGAAACAGTTTTTAGTTTTAATATTTTAAGTTGAGGTACGTTATTACAAATTTTTTGAAAGCCTAATACTGAAGCGCCAAAAATTGTGAGCGAGTGTAATTTAGAAAACATGGGCCAATCAGAAGTTATATCATCAACATAAAAAGTCAGTGTTAATCCTAATAGGTTGGGCACTGATTTGAGTAAATTGATATCGTACTTTTTGATACTAAGCTTATCGCAATACTTCAAATCAAGAGGCTTAGATAGAAGGCGTTCGTAGAATCCATCGAATACTATTTCTCTTAAGCCAGGGCTATTTTCGAGAAGAGGTTCTATATTATTATACCCTTGTGATATACTGAGTGATTTTAAGCCTGTGGGTTCTTTTATTGATTCCACCTGAGGTTCGAAATTCTGATTATGATCAAAACCCAACCTTAGTTCCCTCAGTTTACGCATCTTTGAGCAAAGTCTTAATAACGGTATTGGAGGAATGTAATCTACTTCTAATACCTCCAGGTTTTCTAACTCATCGAGCTCTTCAACTCTCTCTATTTGATAACAGCTAAACTCACGTAATGTGTTTTTTATACTGGGTGTAAGTAGTGATTCTGTAATTGAAAGACATGTATTTTTTAAAATTTCAAGATGATCGGGTAAATATCGGTTTACATTACTGCTATCTGATCCATCGGCTATTAACATTCGTAAATTAGGAAACACTGTTTTTAAACTTTGATCATCGGATGCTGGTTCAGGAATATATATGTCTAACACCGAACAATTAGACATTACTGGAAAGTTAGCAGGTATAGATCCGTTAGGAATCGCCAAAACGTTTAGATTGGGTGCGTTTGCCAGCATTTTTTGGAAAAAAGGACTAATTTCGCATTCAACAAATTGCATTGCTTCGAGGTTCAGTAATTGAGGAATTTCTATCGGTAGATCTTCAGGCTCAAATTCCAAAACAATGATACACTTTGCGCTTTTTAGCATCAATGGCGTAACAAGTTCATGATTATTTTTTTCTATAACAATAACGTCTTTGCAAGGCTGTTGTATGTTAAGAATAGCCTCTTGGTTGATAACGGTAGGGTAACGTTGGGCTAGTCTGTTGAGTTTCTCTTCATCGATAGTGATGGGGTAAGGATCCATGAAACCAAGAATCAAACGAAGCAAATAATGATAAACTAATTGAAGAGTTTGCTCTACGCTGGCAAAAAACCATTCTTTTTTACTACCCAGGTCATTACCAATGAGTTCATACACGTCATTCGTGTGAATAACCGGAATCAGGCGTAGAGTTATATTTAACATGCTAATACTAGTCACATGCTCAAGTTGCCCCGTCCAGACATACAACTCAAATCCTTGTTTGAACAAAATATCCCAAAGTGGTTCTATTCTAGCGCTATAGAGCCCCTTAGAGAGGCCATAGTCGACTATTACTATTTTCTTTTTGAGGAATATTTCAGGTTGGGCAGGAGCCTGCCATATGGCTGTGTTGCCCTTAAGAAGGGCCTGCATATCTAGCCGACCCGTATATTTTTCAGTGAGCTCACTATGCGTTGATTCTTTATTAATGCAATATAGTAAGCCTAATTCTTTATAGATTTTTTCATACATAACCATTCGATTGTAGCGAATTTATTGAAATGAATCAAGGCCTGATACACAACTATTTAAGATTCAGTATTTGCTTAGTGATAGCGTAAACTGTAATTTCGCATTAGACGCAGCTCTTGTATCTATGGACAAATCTACATCAGAAATTGGTTGACCTCAAGGTATATCTTTGATAGTTATTGTTGAGCATAATTATCCAAACCTATTTATGTAGAAAATCTGTAAATTGCAGAGGCCAATTCAGATTCACAGAGCACTTTTTCAATATCGAGTTAAACTGATTGTTATGAAGGAGCATAAATATGCAAATCTATGAAGAATTCAAATTACATATCGGAGCAGTGTTGCAACCCGCTAAAGATTATCTCAAAATTAGGGATAAAGCTTCATCTCAAATCTACACTATAGGAATGTGCTATATTTTAGGGATTGGAGGCGTAGAAAAGAATATAGCAGAGGGCGTAAAGTATCTCCAACAAGGTTACCATAAAAGAGAGCGCCCAAAGAATACTCTTGTCCCAGTTATGTACGATAAAAAACCAGAAGATTTTGCTTATGTACTGGGAGATCTGTTTTATCACGGTAGATTTGGCCTCAAAAAAGACATGCAGGAAGCAAAAAAATATTTAGATTTTGGAGCTCAACAGGGCCACGGCCCTTCTGCTAAATTCTTAGGGGATTTATATTTTTATGGCAAGGATGGCGTTGAAAAAAATCTCAATGAAGCGGCAAAATATTACAAATATGGCTTTGAGAGAAAGGGAGGACCCTATGCACCTTTGTGCTACGAATATGGATTTATGGTCCATCACGGGCAGGGCGGGCTAAAACAAGATTGTCAGCTGGCGTTAAAAGCTTACGGGCATGTTTTTACACTTAATTATTCTGCTGATTTCAAAAAGAAATTATCCCGTATAATTGCAGACATCTATGACACAGGTCAAGGAAATGTTCCACAAAATAAGAAAGAAGCATTGGAGCGATTTTGGACGCTAGCTAGAGATAATGATGCCTATGCCATGTATAAAATGGGCGAATTAATATTTAATGGTAATTCAGCTTCTGAAGATCTCAACAAAGATAAACTAGCAAGAGAGAAGAAAGCACTCGAGTGGTTTAAAAAAGCGAATGAGCAAGGTGATCTAAATGCTCCCACTTTCATCGGTTGGATGCATGAAAATGGCCTTGGTGGTTTAGTTGCGAATAAAGCCGAAGCATTGAGATATTACGAAATAGCCTCTGCTAGAAATAATAATGTCGGTGCTTTTAATGCAGGATTGATCTATGAAAATGGCATCTCGGGTAAAAGTGACTATAACAAAGCATTACAATTTTACCAACGTGCAAAAGAGCTCGGAAATCCCAAAGCAGCTGATTCTATAGCTAGAATCTCTGCCCTACTTACAAAATCAATGGATGTTGCTTGCGTCCCTACTCCAAATAATTTGAATAATAATTTACCAAGACTACCTGACAATCCACCCACATGTCCTAAACAAAATCCAGACCCTTTTTTCAATTCAAGAGCTCAAGATGCAAGTACAAATTATATCTATCGCGAACTCAATATTCCTTTCACCCAAATTCAAATTACTGGTAAATTAGGCGAGGGTGGTTTTGGTGTAGTTAGTAAAGGCATTTGGAAAAAAGCAGACCTAAATCCTCGAGATGTTGCTCTTAAAACTCTTAAATCTGGCTGTTTAGCAGATGATAAATTAGAAGAATTTAATCGTGAAATGAAAAACATGTATCACCTGCGTCATCCTTGCCTTATAACCCTTTATGGCGTAAGCATTGATTATGAACAAAATCGATTTCTTGTACTTGAATTTGCTTCATATGGCTCACTTCGCAAAATGCTAGAGAATAAGGACAACGTTTTTAACCTCAAAACCTCCTTTAGAATTATGTCTGGAATTGCTCAAGGACTATCATACCTTCATAACCAAGATTATCTTCATCGAGACCTTAAGAGCCACAATATTTTAATGATGGAGAATTATCAGCCTAAAATAGCAGATTTTGGTCTCTCAAAATTTGTCGCAGCAACTCAACAATATTACACGCTTGGTGCCACTGGAACGATAAATTGGATGGCCCCCGAATTATTCTCGGATGGAAAAGGAGAAGTAAAATTTAATAAAGAAGCCGATATCTACAGTCTTACGATGGTTTTCTATGAAATTCTGTCAGGTAAAATGCCTTTCGAAGATGTGTTTCCTTTTATGCTGGTTGCTATAAAAGTAATTGCAGGAACTAGACCAGATATACCTAGTAAAACCAGATCCAATGAACTTGTTCCTGATGCTTTAAAACTACTCATGAAAAGGGGCTGGGCACAGGAAGTAAAAGAGCGGCCCAGAGCACCTATCATCTGTGAAGAACTCGAAGCTATTAATCAAACCATAGCGAGTTTGAATCGGGGGTCAATGCATTTCGCTAAATAATGGTAAATTATTGTCCACGCAATACCCCAAGCGGTGGGTTTCCCAATAAACGCAGTTGCTGTGCAAAGCTGGGCTCGAGGACAGCGCAAAAAGTGCGGGGCTCGGCAGTGCGGGGATCTTGGATACGAAGGCAGGCAGCATGAAGATATAAACGGTGTTTTTGTGGGCCTTTCAAAATCTTATCAAGTTCGCGATCGCCGTATTTGGAATCGCCGATGATAGGATGCCCAATCGCTTGGGCGTGAACGCGTAACTGGTGCGTACGCCCAGTCAGCGGATTTGCTAATATGAGCGTAGCATTCTTATAGCGTTTTAAGACAGTGAAATGCGTTATGGAATCTTTGCCGGTAGGGTTCACTTTGACCATTCGCTCACCCGACATCAATACATCTCTTAATAGCGGTAAATCGACCCTTTTTTGATCAAAAGTACAGCGACCATGCACAAGCATGAGATAAGTCTTTCTTACAGATTTTGATTTAAATTGTTCTTGTATTGCTTTGTTTATACTGGCTTTTTTACTAACTAACAAGCAGCCCGAGGTGTCACGATCCAATCGATGGACCAGTTCCAACATTTTAGCCTGAGGGCGTAACAACCGAAGTGTTTCAATCACACCCAATACCACTCCGCTCCCACCATGCACTGCGATGCCCGAAGGTTTATTGAGCACTAAAATGTCTTGATCTTCATAAATAATTTCTTGCTCAAGGTCTTTGAGTCGTCTGGGCGCTTTGTTGATATCGATGGGAGGCGCTGCCTCACGTTTTCGTAAGGGGGGAATTCGCACCATATCCCCTAGTTTTAGGCGATAATCGGCACCAATGCGGCCTTTATTAACGCGAACTTCACCTGCGCGAAGTGCTCGGTATAATCGAGCTTTCGGAACTCCTTTACACTTTTTCACCAAGAAATTATCAATGCGTTGCTGATCGGATCCTTCATCAACGATGATATTTTGAACGTGGCTGTAAGTGCTATCGACCAAAGACATCCCCTAACAATAAATTTGAACAAACCCAGAAAGTTTGTTATACTAAATCGTTTAAAGCAAGTGCTCACTGAGACAACGATTTTTCCAGTGAACTTGACTTAAAGTTTAACATAAAACGTGATTTATTTTTTTATAACAGCGGTTCATAAATTAAAATGGGGACCCGCTGATAAAGAATGGGTATTGTGGAGGATTCCACAATAAGAATTTAAACGCATCGCGCTGAGACTATTTCGGCGGAGCTAATAAGTTGGAATATTTCTAACTGTTGAGAATGTGATGATGAAAGGATTTACAAAAACTCAAAATACCCTCAGTGAAGAGGGACGAATGAATCGTAATACAACCGGACTGCGTAAGTACGGTTAATAATAATATTGAAGTGAAACATTTCTCATCATAGATGCACTCCTCGGTGGAGCGCATAATCATTAGCTCTCGTGCCGGTATCTCTTCGTGGTACTGATATGAGTTGATTAAAATGGAAAGAATGTTAATAAATGCTTCTCAACACGATGAGAAGCGTGTAGCGATTGTCTCTGAAAATGTCCTGTATGATTTTATTACTGAGCGTCCCGGATTCGAACAGAAAATTGGGAATATCTATCTAGCCAAAATCACCAGTGTTGAGCCCAGTCTTGATGCTGTTTTTGTTGATTACGGTAGTGAACGTCACGGTTTTTTACCTCTTAAAGAAATTTCTCGAGAGTATTTCATCAATAAACCTGACCAAGAGGGCCGTCAAAATATCCGCGACTTACTGCGAGTCGGCCAAGAAATCATGATTCAAGTGGAAAAAGAAGAGCGTGGTAATAAAGGCGCAGCCTTGACTACGTACATCAGTTTAGCTGGATCCTATCTGGTCTTAATGCCCAATAGCCCTCGAGCTGGTGGAATTTCACGACGTATTGAAGGCGATGAGCGCGATCAGCTCCGAGATATTTTAAATCAAGTCTCAGTCCCAGATGGAATGGGTTTGATCGTCCGAACAGCGGCAATAGGACGAACCAACGACGAATTAAAATGGGATTTAGAAGTTTTGTTGTCACACTGGAATAACATCGTTGCAGCTGCAAAAACTCGCTCTGCCCCTTTCTTAATTCATCAAGAAGGGAATGTCGTGATTCGAGCAATTCGTGATTACGTCAGACAAGATACTGCTGAAATTATTATTGATGACGAAACAGAATTTCAAAATGCAAAACATTATCTCGAACAAATTCGTCCCGATGTGGCAGATCGCGTAAAACTCTATACTGATACTACCCCTCTATTTAGTCGGTATGGCGTCGAACACCAAATTGAAACCGCCTATAAACGCACTATCGA
>CAYUMZ010000090.1:0-7480 GCA_964446105.1 uncultured Gammaproteobacteria bacterium
ATATTCCGAAGCTTCTTGAAGTTTTTAATAAAAGTTTCTAGAGCCACATTAATATAAAATTGCACGGAGTGCAGGAGACTGGGCAAGATCGTATAACCTGGATGTATTTACGGCGGTCTTGAAAAGGTCATCTTGCCCAGTCCATCTCCTCCGACCCTTCTTAAATTCTTCGATTTAAATAATGTGGATAGAATTAATATTTCCGACTTGAAGAATCATTCGACGTAGCGTTATAGTTGGATATCAGTTAAATCGGGATGCGTCAGCTCATGGTTCGAGAAACAATGGACTTTGATATTGTCATCGTAGGCGGTGGACCAGCGGGCCTTAGCGCAGCTATTCGCTTAGCCCAATTAAATCAATATCATCAACGCGAACTATCTATTGCTGTTATCGAAAAAGGCTCCCAAATAGGCGCCCATTTATTATCGGGCGCAGTACTCAATCCACGAGCATTAAATCAACTCATTCCAAACTGGAAATCCCTCAGTGCTCCAATCAACACACCAGTTACACACGAAGAATTCTTGTGGCTCTCAAAATCCTCTGCACGCAAATTACCTCTGCCACCCACACTCAGAAATGACGGCAACTATATTATTAGTCTGGGTGAGCTATGCCAATGGTTAGCTAAACAAGCTGAAAAATTAAACGTCAGCATTTTTACAGGATTTTCTGCAACCGACATTATTTACGATGATACTGGATTTGTCTGTGGGATCATCACAGGCGATATGGGTTTAGACAAAAATGCTCAACACACTGAACGCTACCAACAAGGCATAGAAATACTCGCTAAACAAACGATTTTCGCTGAAGGCTGTCATGGCTCATTGAGCCAAAAAATTATTGAACATTTTGGATTACGCAGTCCAGAAAATCCTCAAACCTATGGCATTGGCATAAAAGAACTGTGGAAAATTCCCAGAGAAAAACACCAACCAGGACGCGTGATTCACTCAGTGGGTTGGCCACTAAAAAATGATACCTATGGCGGATCATTTTTATATCATTGGGACGAAAATTACGTTTCGGTCGGTTTTGTCGTAGGCTTAGATTATCAAAATCCTTATATGGATCCGTTTGCTGAATTACAACGCTTTAAAACACATCCTGCAATAATCCAACATTTTGAAGGCGGTGAACGAATAGGCTATGGGGCTCGAGCATTATGCGAAGGAGGCTATCAAGCGTTACCAAAATTAACGTTCCCAGGTGGCTTACTCGTCGGTGACGCTGCAGGATTTTTGAATGTTCCTCGACTAAAAGGCATACATTGCGCAATGGAATCCGCGATTATTGCTGCCGAATCTTTATTTGCGACCTTCTCAAATGAAATGGGCTACGAATGTGAAACGTACACTCAACATATAGAATTATCGACATTGTATGACGAACTCTATCAAGCACGAAATATTCGACCTGCCTTTCGCCGGGGATTATTACCCGGATTGGCTTACGCTGCACTTGATACCTATCTTTTTAAAGGTAAAGCTCCTTGGACATTTAAAAATGTTGCTGATGATAAACAATTAAAACCTGCTTCTCATTATTCACCCATCGACTATCCAAAACCTGACGGAAAAATAACCTTCGATAAATTAAGCTCAGTTTATCTAGCCAATATTAATCATCGTGAAGATCAACCTGTGCATTTGATTTTAAAAAATCCTGCTCTCGCCATTGACGTCAATTATAAAACCTATGCAAGCCCTGAAACTCGCTACTGTCCTGCAAAAGTCTACGAAATTATACTTGAAGGTGATAAACCTCGATTACAAATTAATGCAAGTAACTGTGTACACTGTAAAACGTGTGATATTAAAGATCCTCAACAAAATATTCTTTGGGTTTCCCCTGAAGGAGGAAGCGGACCTAATTATTCGGAGATGTAAAAATGTTTCGTAAAATGCCAGTGATTTTGCTTGCTATAATATTATTAATAGCTCTTCTTCATAGTCACCTCCCCTTAACCACACAGCAATTTTTCTTCTCAATAAGTTTGGCAATTAAATCTATTATTTTGTTTTTACTACCCATTATCATATTTGGTTTATTATTTAAGACATCAGTAAATTTAGCCCATAATGCAACTAAAGTCATTGGGATCATATTAATTGCCGTTATGTGTTCTAATTTTCTTTCCACTTTTCTAAGCCATTTTGTGGGAATGTGGATCTATCAATTCGATATTGCGCTAAGCCTCCCGAATGAATCTGAAGGTCTGCAGCCCTTATGGGCCTTCACCTTACCAAAAATCATTACGAATGGCACAGCCATGTTTTCGGGTATCGTCCTGGGAATATTATCGGGATTATTGATATTACATCCCGCAAGAAAGGTGGCTGGATTTTTTGATCTTCTTATCGGAAAAATCCTACATTTCTTTATCTATATCATTCCACTCTTTGTCACAGGATTTGTGATCAAGTTATATCATGACGGCGTCATGGGAATGATAGTGAAACACTATTCAATAATATTTTTAATTATTGCTATCACTCAATTTACCTACATAATGCTAGGTTATTTTTTATTCAGCCATTGCCGAATTCAAGAATTTCTAAAATCAGTAAAAAATATGATTCCTGCTGCAATTAGTGGATTTAGTACCATGTCGAGTGCGGCCAGTATGCCACTCACTATTATTGGTGCCGAAAAAAACGCTAAAAATAAAATATTGGCGACTTCTGTTATACCGGCCACTGTAAACGTTCATCTCGTAGGCGATTGTTTTGCGATTCCAATCCTCGCTTTCGCCGTTTTGAAAAGTTACAGCATACCCGAACCTTCAATGATGAGTTATTTAGTATTTACTGGTTATTTTGTACTCGCTAAATTTTCAGTTGCAGCAATACCCGGTGGCGGAATTTTAGTCATGCTACCCATTTTAGAAACGTATTTGGGCTTTAATTCAGCGATGTTATCGCTGATTACTGCTTTATATATTTTATTCGATCCCGTCATTACATGCGCTAATGTACTTGGGAATGGAGCCTTTTCAAAAGCAATAGACACATTCCTGGGAAAAAAGGCCTTCACACCAGGCAAAACTGGCGATTAGCGACTATAATTAACTTCACAGCATGAAGGATCATACGGTGAAGAAATCGTTATTTAGGACTAAACCTTTCCCAGACCTCTATGAAAACTATGGGGTTAAACTAAGGCCCTGCCTAACAGCCTTAGACCTCACTCTACTGGGTGTTGGAGCCATTATTGGCGCTGGAATCTTTGTTTTAACAGGTTTCGCAGCCGCTACTCAAGCCGGACCCGCAGTCGTATTTTCTTATATCATCGCCGGATTAGCGTGTACGTTTTCAGCCTTATCCTACGCAGAATTAGCCTCCACTGTCGGAGGTTGCGGTAGTGCTTATGGCTATGCCTACGCTTCAATGGGAGAATTTATTGCATGGATTATTGGATGGGATCTCATTTTAGAATACGCCGTATCTGTATCTGCTGTCTCAGTTGGTTGGAGTGGTTACACACAAAACATGTTTGCTGGTATCGGAATTAGCATCCCACAGGCCTTACTAAAAAGCCCTTTTGATGGCGGAATTGTCAATTTACCAGCCATGTTAATCGTTATATTTATATCGATAATGTTAATTATAGGCGTAAAATCCACAGCGCGATTTAATAAAGTTATGGTAGCTATTAAATTAGTGGTGATTGCTTTATTTATTTTTATTGCAGTAAAACACGTTAACCCAGCTAATTGGACACCCTTTATGCCATTTGGATGGCAAGGCATCATGAGCGGCGCTGCCCTCGTATTTTTTGCCTACATCGGATTTGATGCTGTTTCAACAACCGCAGAAGAAGTGATAAACCCCCATCGTGATTTACCCATTGGAATTATTGCTTCACTCGCAATCTGTACTTTGCTTTACATTGCCGTTTCAGCATTACTCACTGGCATTGCACCCTACCCGTCTTTAAATGTTAGTTCACCTATTAGCCAAGCCTTGTTAAATTTAGGGCATAAAACCGCTGCAAGTTTAGTTGCAGTCGGTGCCATTGCTGGTCTTACAACCGTTATTTTAGTCATGTACTACGGACTTACTCGTGTTTTTCTTGCAATGTCACGTGATGGTTTATTACCCATGATGTTTTCACAAGTTAATCCCAAAACTCGCACCCCTATCAGAATTATTTTTTGGAGCGGATTGTTAATGTCAACATTTTCTGGATTTATTCCAATGCATGAATTAGCCGAAATGGTTAACATTGGAACTTTATCTGCTTTTGTCATCGTTTGTGTAGGAGTTATTGTGTTGCGATACCGACAACCTAATCTACATCGCCCCTTTAAAACACCTTTTATGCCCGTTGTCCCACTTCTTGGTGTGGCATTTTGCTTTTATCTGATTTTACATCTCAACGTTGTCACCTGGTGGCGATTTCTTGTGTGGTTACTCATTGGAATGATGGTTTACTTTAACTACAGCCGACATCATAGCCGAATAAACAATGAAGCTACGAGAAAGTAACCAGTTAAACCATAATAATCAGAAGGTTATGTGATATTTATAATCTTTTAGATTAGGTTTTATAATCATCAATCTAATAATTCTACTATAATATAATAAGGATAATGGACTTAAGGCATACTATGTCACCAATTAGGATAAGAATACCGATTATCAACATTGAAAAGATCCGGGCTGCTCGCGCAAACCGCGAATTGACTCGTACAATGCAAAAACTACTCAGCGGTATTGATAGCCCTTATAGAAGAATAAATTGGAGTGCAAACGCAACTTCGGTACAATCACAATCACTGCCGAAAGAAGTAGCCGCTTCAGTGCAACAGGTTCTGAGCAAGACAGGATTAAAGTGTAGCACTCAAAATCTAGAGGATTCTGATCGGTTTATTATAGTTATCCAAAGCACTAAAGAAGACCTTGATATCCCAGCACTACTCTCAAATCATAGTCAAACAGCACTTGCGACAACAGAACTTCCTGAAGAAGCCCAACAATTTAAAGAATTGGCAGAATCAATATCATCTGCTTGGAATGAATTATCAAAATCTTCCGAAGATATTTTTAATATTCTTAGAGATGCGCCACCCATCATTATACAAGTCGCTGAAAAAATGGATGAGCTCTTTATTGGAATGAAAAGCAGTACGACGAAAAGAAGCACATCGGAATCTGCAGTACTGTCATCCGTTTATTATACGAACTTATTTATCAACTTACTTTCAAAATCAGCTCCCGATTTATTTAGATTCGCGTTCAAAAAAACGCCAGTTGGCCCTATATTCATCGCAGGTTATCAACTCGCTGATGACCTTTTTTATGCTAGAAAATGGGTCGCTGGGAGAGAAGAACATCAATCTGCCCTCATCTCGAGTGGCCAAAAAATCCAATTCTTTTCAGAACTATATGAATCACTTGCCACAGTCATCAACGACCGAATTGATACTAAAATAAAACAGCTCCAAGATCTTACAAAGCTGAGTGATCAAGAAATGAGCGATTTAGTCAATAACGCTCAAACTCAATTATTGTTACCACAACCCGTAGAAGCAAGCATACTTTACCAAGATATTATAGAATTAAAAGATATGTTAAAAACCGCTGAAAAAACAACTAAAGAACTCACAACTGAGCTTCGAAAAAAAGGTAGCCGACTTAATACTGCTCAACAGGTTATGATGACCACAAAACATATCAATCGAGCATTCAATATAACTTTCATCGCATTAGGAATCGCCGCATTCTTTTTTCCACCGTTGGCCATTCCAGCAACGATCATTGCTGTTGCTAAAGGCGCTACAAGTAAAAAACTTGAAGACCGTATCCGTACGGCTACTCAAATAGTACAAGGGATTTATGATATTGATGATCATATCGTGCTTTCTGCAGGCAAAAATAAGACTGCAATCAATAAATCAAAAACTCTCAAAGCAATGAATTTAGAGTATGCACCCGTGGCAATCCTTGGAGCAAAACTAGGAATCAGACAAAAAAATACTTATGAACGAACTAAACAACTAATACATTCTAATCCGGAATATACACTGTATATACCCGAAACATTCAGCTACAAACAACTCGATGTTAAAGCAACCCGTCGCGAAATTCGTGGACAAGTTGATGCATACAGTCTAACCTGTAGACAACTCATATTTCATCTAGGCATTATCCAAGGAAGAGATTTGGAAGGTAATTTACCCGTAGGCGGAATCAATCCTTTACATCCGCCCCACATTCATAATATCAACGAGATCAAAGATTTAATCAATGATTGGTCTGAAAATCTTATTCAACAAATTCAAGATCAACAGCTCAATCCACCTCGATTTGGAAAAAACAGTTATTTTTGTGATGCTCAAATTAGACAGATTAGAGAACTTCACAGTAATGCCATTAACTTTATTGACTCCTATCAAAACCGAATTAACGCGCTTGACAGACAAGAGCTAGACCAAAACGCAAGACCCATTCAACTGTCATATTTTGATATGAATTATGCGAAGAACGCCCACAAATCTATTATAGATGAAATAATTGCGCTAAGATCAATTCTTGATATCAAAAAACCAGAGCAACGTGTAAAAAACGCTGACTCTGTCATTGAACGCTTAGAAAATAGAATTCATTCTCTAATGAATTATTGTGATAAGTATCCTGATAAAAAACATCAAGAGACTTTTAACATGTGGAAAGAAATGCTCGAAAAAGAGCTCTCATTACTGAAAAAAAATATCGAACACACTAAAGTTGAAAAAAAATCCCCACAAAAAACAGCTTCAGAAAAACTAAGGGGTATTGAGGTAGAAGCTTCAGATCATAATCAACTATTTGTAACTGTGCATCATGCTAGAGGATTTGAAAGCAGAAAAGCAATCGTTGATAGGCTCAAAGAACGTATTTCAGAAAACCAACAAGAAGCTGAAAAAGACAAAAAAACAGAGCTTGTCCTACTACCGGTCACTAAAGTTAGTAATAAAGCACTTTTTCATTATAAAGGTGACTATTGGAAAATGATGTGGATGGTAAGAGGAGTCGATCGCGCTATTGAATCCGTTGAAATCACTCTGAAAAATAAAGAATCTCTTGGAGCAGAAATTAACCCTAAAAATGTCCTTTCATTACTTGAGTTCTACAAAAAACAACTGGAAAAAATAAATGACTATAGCGGTAATTTTACTTTCTCAAAAACAAGTCAGTCAATTGTAAAAAAGCGTGTCGAACAAGCCTTGGATAAAGTCAATCACTTGATTGCCGACGTTCAACACCAGATGACTCCTCCTCGTAGCGAATAAGTACTCACACCAAACGACCATTCTCTCTTTCAGGATATCACTCACAGCACATTCCTCAATCTTCAGGGTTATCATAGTGAGTAGCCCCCGTAAAACAACCCATAATATTTTTGATAAACACCTCAAGACTTTATTCCAGATTAATAGAATGCTATTATCGCGAGTCTTCGGAGAGGTGGCCGAGTGGCTGAAGGCGCT
>CAYUMZ010000091.1:0-7356 GCA_964446105.1 uncultured Gammaproteobacteria bacterium
AAGCCTTGTTTGGGGCCGGCTTGATTACAAGAATTGTCTACATTGCTGTAGGCGTCGCTGCTGTACTATTTATCTTTAAGAAGCTTGTTATGAAACTTAAGGAATAAGTTTCGCGCCAAATAAAAGGATTTTCAGGAAGATTCTTAAGATAACACGGAAATGTTAGAGGGGCTCTGTCCACAGGGCGGAGCCCCTGAAATTTATCTGGGCCCCGATTAATCTTTCATGTGTGTCATTTTTGGTAGAGTGCCATTTTGTTTTGCAATTTCATAACGAGCCAGGCCTCTATAGCGGCTAAGCGCTTTCGAACAGCTGGGATATTTGTTTTCAATTAATTCAATTTTCTTTAGTGCCTCTTCATATTGATTGGTATCACAGAGTAATTTTATTTCATTTAATATTTTTTGTCCTTCTGAAATCGGAGAGTTATGTTTTGAATTTGATAATGAACGAATAATTGTACCTGGTCGTTTTTTCATCGGTTATCTCCCTGGTTTGGTTGATGGTGAAGAAGATTGAGAATAATCATGAGGCATTTCCAATTTCTTTGATGATCGAATATTTTGTATGTCCTGTGCATAGCGTTTCTGAAATGCTTCCGAAACAGGCTTTATTTCAGGATGCATTGTGTGTTCAGTCGATTTAGCGAGATCGCAAATTTCTTTGAAGCCATGCGGTGTTAATATTGATCGACTGCTAATAGTTTGAGTATATAATGTAAGTAATTGCTGCAGACCACCATTTAATAATGCTTTATGCACAATGGTTGCACAACTTTCTCCATTTGCAAAATTTAGTCGGGAACCTAAGATACTATAAACTTTTTCAGGATTCGTTAAATACGTCTCAATAAAATCTGCCATTCTTTGAGTATCAAGTGAATGCAGATCTACGCAATGTGGGAATCGCTCGAATCCAGCGATATCTTCATACAATTCTTGTGAAAAAGTGACTTTATGTTCTGAATTTGGTCTGAGACTAGTCAGATCATCCTCCATGCCAATACTTAAATATTTATCCTGTACAGCAAGTGCAACATGACCGGGATGAATGTCATGTTTGTGCTTTAATACTAAATCTTGGCTCCCATAGTGTTTAAGCAGAAACGATAGGGCTGCCATAGGATTGGAAGTCGGTACAAAGACTTTTTTTTCAGTCAGAGTTCCATCAGGTAGTTTGACAGTTTGAGGAATTTTATAACCGGGTGACCAAAAATAGATTGCGGCAGGTTTGGTGTTTTCGCGTCTGATTGGAGCAGTTCGCTGTGGGCTACTACTAATATGTCTAAAAAATGCTCTATGCATTAGCCACTCCTTAAGTAGTCTTAACTTATTAGAGTATAGCACTGGAAGTATAACTGATCCAATTTTGACGGTAGACAGCTACAGTAGAATTTCATAACACATTGTTTTATATGATTATTATCTGAATGCTGGTGGCTTGTTGTGATAATGCTCAACCACCTTGAGACGATTGATTGCCACTGTCCTCTAGGCCTATTTTGTGGCAAAATCACCCATTTAGTGTTGGGTAAAGGGTATAGCGTGAAGCATTTAGCCTCTCCTCGTGAGTTTTACCGTTTTAGTGGTTACTGCCTACCCTGGTTGTGGGTTCTATTTGCTGTAGCTTTTGTATTTGGTGTAGTCGATGGTTTGTGGTGGGCGCCTGGCGATTATCAGCAAGGTCATGGTTATAGAATTATGTTTGTGCATGTGCCTGCAGCGATGTTGTCATTAGGTGTTTATTTGTTGATGGCAGCGTGCGGACTTATTTTTTTAGTATGGAAAATAAAATTAGCCGATGTCATCGCAACTGTGAGTGCACCTTTAGGAGCGATGTTTACAGGATTAGCCTTGTTAACAGGTTCTCTTTGGGGGAAACCCATGTGGGGGACTTGGTGGATTTGGGATGCTCGTTTAACGTCCGAATTAATTTTATTATTCATTTATTTTGGTGTTATTGGTTTACGATCCGCTATTCCCGATCAAGATCGTGCGTCTAAGGCAACAAGCATTCTATTATTAGTGGGTGTGATCGATTTACCGATTATTCATTATTCAGTGTATTGGTGGAATACGTTACATCAACAATCCACATTATTAAAATTGGGCTCGCCTACAATTGCGCCGAGTATGTTGTATCCTTTGTTAGCAATGATTATTGCATTTGGAACTTATTTTGCAGCAGTTTTATTGATGGGAGTTCGAAATGAAATTATCAATCGATCACTTCAATCGAAGTGGGTGGGGCAGTTGAGAGAACATATTAAAATGGAATCTAAAAGAAAAACACAATGCGATTGCGAATTCCATATGAATTCTGACACTGAAGAGGAAACATGATGTCATCTTCCTTTAACTCTTGGTATGAATTTTTTTTGATGGGTGGGCATGGTGTGTATGTGTGGACTGCGTATGCCGCATTATTCATCAGTTTTTTTTCGGGCGTATTAGTATCGCGAAGACAACGTAAATTATTAGAAAAGAGTTTTATCGATGATGAATCCTCAGCGTAAAAGACGATTAATTACCGTTGGAATAATGCTATGCGGAATATCAGTAGCGGCGGGTTTAGTATTATACGCTCTGCGTTCAAATATTAATTTATATTTTACCCCCGCTCAGATCGATATTGTCGCCATGCAAAAATTACCTCAATTTAGAATGGGCGGACTGGTGGAGAAGGGCTCTGTGAGCCATGATAAAACAGGTCTGGGCGTTCATTTTAAATTAACAGATTATTCTAAATCTATATGGGTTCATTATGAAGGAATTTTGCCGGCTTTATTTCGCGAAGGGCAAGGTTTAGTCGTGCAAGGGCATTTAAATTCAAAGGGAGATTTTATTGCCAATCAGGTTCTTGCAAAGCATGACGAAAATTATCGCCCACCTTCGATACCTCTATCTAATCAACTAAAATCAGACAAGCCTGGAAATGTACCACATGTTGGGCTGCTGTTGAGAGCAGGTGATTTAATATGATTCCTGAGATTGGACATTATGCATTAATTTTAGCCTTGGTTGTTGCCATTGTTCAGGTGATAGTGCCATGTGCAGGGCTCACTTTTCAACGCGATGATTTATTAGCTATTGGACGTCGAACAGCGTACGCTCAATTTGTATTAGTCGGTTTTAGTTTCGCAGCGTTAGCCATCAGTTTTTTATACAATGATTTTAGTGTCTCTTATGTCGCCCAAAATTCGAATAGTAAATTGCCGCACCTTTATCAATTTTGTGCAGTGTGGGGTAGTCATGAGGGGTCATTATTATTATGGGTGACATTGCTTGGGGCATGGACTGCAGCAGTCGCGTATTTTAGTCAAATGTTACCACTGGATTTTATAGCGCGTGTGTTGATTGTTTTAGGTTTAGTGGCGATCGGATTTTATTTATTAATTTTGATGACATCTAATCCTTTTGAACGACTATTACCAATTCCACCAACAGATGGACGTGATCTAAATTCTTTATTACAAGATCCCGGATTAGTATCTCATCCACCCATGTTGTATTTAGGGTACGTAGGATTTTCCGTCGCTTTTGCTTTTGCTATCGCTGCATTATGGCGTGGCGGACTGGATGCCAATTGGGCTGCATGGACGAGGCCGTGGACATTATTAGCCTGGAGCTTCTTAACATTAGGCGTGACATTAGGCAGCGCTTGGGCTTATCGAGTGTTAGGATGGGGTGGATTTTGGTTTTGGGATCCTGTGGAAAATGCTTCATTAATGCCATGGATTACGGGTACGGCTTTGATTCATTCATTAATGGTTTCTGCACGTCGTAATACATTCAAAGCATGGACAGCGTTATTAGCCATTGGCGCATTTTCATTCAGTTTAATTGGAACTTTTTTAGTGCGTTCGGGAATTTTAGTGTCAGTACACGCATTTGCAGTCGATAGTGCACGTGGAAATTTTATTTTACTATTTTTGGCCCTTGTTATTGGTGGTTCATTATTATTGTATGCGTGGCGCGGTCAATCCATTCGTAATGAAGGCACATTTACATTATGGTCAAGAGAGACTTTAATTTTATCAGGCAATATTCTTTTAACTTCTATCGTGCTCACTGTGTTATTAGGAACAGTGTATCCGCTCATCATTGATGCATTAGGATTAGGAAAATTGTCTGTAGGCCCTCCGTATTTTAATACTGTCTTATGGCCCATGTTAATTCCGTTACTTTTTCTGGTTGGAATTGGCCCCCTTTTTCATTGGCAACAAAATGACATTCACAACCTTTGGAAGCGGTTACGTTGGACATTTTTATTGTCGTTGCTAGCGGGTGTTTTATTACCGAAATTGATGACCGGGCAGTGGTCACTGAATGTGGTCATTGGCTTGAGCTTAGCTTTTTGGATTATTTTGGCAACTTTACAAGGTTGGAGTATTCGCGGTTCAGCCGGTAAACCTTCTTTACGTAAAATAACACCCGGCTATTTAGGCATGACGTTAGCTCATATTGGATTAGCTGTTACAATGATAGGAATTTTGTTGAGCACTGCCTATGGCGAACAGCAAGAAGTGCGTTTAAAAGTGAACAATAGTGCGAGTTTAAGTGGGTATCAGTTTATTTTTGAAGGCATTCGCCAATATTCTGGCTCTAACTTTGAGGCAACTCAAGCGACTCTTACCATTAAGAAACCGGATAAAAGCAGTGTCACTCTAAATCCCGAAATTCGATTTTATCCTGTGCAAAATAATGCGCAACCCAAAACTGCCATCCATGCAACAATTTGGCGTGATATTTATACTGTTTTAGGTCGACCTCTAGATAAAGAGAGTTGGTCTTTTCGATTTTATGTGAAACCGTTTGTGCGATGGATCTGGGCGGGTGGTTTCATGATGATGATGGGTGGAATTTTTGCGGCTTATGCACGAGCTCGCGCATTGAGGAGAACTCAATGATTTCAATTTTTAGAATGACTCGTTTTGCAATACCACTCTTAGTTTTTGTAATATTAATTTTGTTCTTCTGGAAGGGATTAAGTGCTGATCCACGACAAATTCCTTCGGCTTTAATCAATCAGCCATTGCCTGAGTTTTCTTTACCTTCTTTGGAGAACTCATCAGAGAAATTGAATCGAAGCTTGTTTAAAGGACGAATATCGATATTACACGTGTGGGCAACCTGGTGTGGCACTTGTAAAAGTGAGCATCCATTTTGGGTGGATATTGCTCGAAATGAAAAAATATCCGTCTACGGATTGCTTTATAAAGATGCGCGATATTCCGCACAAGCCTGGTTAAAAAAGCATCAGAATCCGTATAAAAAAATTATTGAAGATGATGCTGGGCGATTAGCAATGGATCTGGGTGTCTATGGCACACCTGAAACATTTATTATTGATGCTAATGGCGTTGTTCGATATAAAATATCAGGGCCCGTTGATGAGCGAGTTTGGTCACATGAAATTGTTCCTAAAATTAAATTACTTGAGCAATCTGCACAATCTAATACTAACATTGCTGAGAATAAAAGTGATAAAGAATAGCTATCTTAGTTTTATTTTATTTTTTTGGTTGTTGCCATCATTGGCTGGTAACGATCTCTATCCCTTCGATTCAAATGCTCAAAAAGATCAATTTACAAAATTAACTCAAGAAGTTCGCTGTTTAGTGTGTCAAAATCAAGCGATTTCAGAATCGAATGCTCCCTTGGCCGCTGATTTACGCGCTGAAATTTATCATTTAATACTTCAAAATAAATCGAGCGAAGATATCAAACATCATTTAACAAATCGTTATGGTGATTATGTTTTATTAGAACCCGCTATGAATAAACATACGTGGCTATTGTGGGGGAGTCCAGTTTTACTATTGATCATAGGAATTATTGTTTTATCTAGAACCGTGAGAAAAAGTGTATGATATTTTGGTGCTGGATTATTTTTTTAATTGTTGTGACGCTTGGGATCATAGTAAGGCCGTTTTCACAAGCTATTTTTCAATCTAAAAATCGTGTGATTGTAATAAGTCTAGTTTTGTTTATACCCGTTCTTTCTGGATTGTTATATTCCCTCTGGGGTGGATATGCGCGTGTACAGCAAGCTCAATTAGTTCAGTTTCGGATGACTGAAATGACTGATGATGTGAACGGTAAAACGTCTCGTCTAAAACTGATCCATGAGTTCGAAACGCATCTTCAAGAGCATCCAGATAGTGCAAAAGGATGGTATTTACTAGGCAAGTTGTATCTGCATGATCAGAGGGCAGATGAGGCTGTTAATGCCCTTCAAAAGTCCTATAAACTCAATCCTGATGAGGTCGACACAGCACTTGCACTGGCTCAAGCCTTGTTTATCCAGCATGATAGTAAACTAGATTCACAGGCTCATAGTCTATTGCTTGCAGTGCTCAAAAAAGCCCCGGATTCGCCGGTTGCATTGACTCTACTGGGCACGGACGCGTACAATAAGCATCAGTACAATCAAGCTTTAGACTATTTTGAGAAACTACTACCATACTATTCAGCTGAGAGTGAAGATGGCGCAAGATTGCTGGAAATTATTGCTCAGGCTCAAAAATTACGTCGATAACTTGACTGATACAGATAATATGTCTGATTAATGAATAGGTGATGTAAATAATGCATAATAGTAAAGGTACAGAACAAATCAATTTTTCTTCTCTTGCTGAGCTAAATCGCTTTGAAGAGCATGTCAGCCAAGCAGTTTTTACTGATGGAAAAGAATTCAAACAATTATTATATCGATGTCGCCATTTGGAACTAACTCCTAATCAAACGAGTCGAATTTTAGTCGTATGTCGTACTTATGAAAGAACTCATTTAACGACTAAGTTGCGATTTTGTAGAGATCGTAAGACGTTAAATTCTCTTTACTCCTTGGCTGCTGTAAAGCACACAGCGAAAGTCGCTACACTATTAGGTGTTGTTCATTATCTCGGTGCTGGTATTGAGCAAGATGATGCCTTAGCTAAACATTATTTTGAATTGGCTACATCATTAGATCAAAAAGACGCTTGGGTTTTTCTGGGATTAATGGCTAGAAAAGGGCAGGGGCAACCGGGAAACAAGCCGAATTATTCACGCGCTTGGCAGTATTTTCAGCGTGCGCTCGATGGTGACATAAATCCTGAGGCACATTTTCAACAGGCTGAAATGTTTCTAAGCGGTGAAGTATCAAAATCATCACTTAAGGATTCTCATCTGTTCGGTTTTAGTGCTGTAAAAAACATACTTCAAGGTGGAGTTGAGGAGAGCCAGAGGTTAGAAATAAATTTAGGCTTGAGAAGAGAAATTGATATACAACAGTTACTGTCAGCAATTGATCAGCTTGAACTAAAATACAAAACAGAAAACTAAAGTTTATATATTAAAAAAGTGAATCAAA
>CAYUMZ010000092.1:0-7298 GCA_964446105.1 uncultured Gammaproteobacteria bacterium
ACCGACTTCGGTATAAATATTGAGGGTATCACCTCCAATGCCTAAACTGACAAATATTAGTGCACCACAAATAGACATGGGTACACTAATAAGAACGGTGAATGGATCACGGAAACTTTCGAAGAGTGCTGCGAGAGAAAGAAAAATAATAATCATTGCAAAAAAGAAGGTAATTAATAATGCCGTTCCTTCTTGTTTAAACTGTCGTGATTGGCCTGCGTAATCAATAGTGTAACCTTGGGGTAAAATGGGTTCTGCTAAATTTTTTAATCCGTCTAATGCAGTTCCTATCGTAATGCCCGGTGCTGGGACAGCGCTAATCGTTGCTGAATTTAATTGTTGAAAATGATTGAGTGACTCTGGAACAACCACAGTTTTGACTTGCGCAATAGTAGATAAAGGAATCGATGTACCGTTGGCACTGGTGACATAATAATTTAACAATTGTGAATCATTAAGACGATCATTCCGCGCAACTTGGGGAATGACTTGGTAAGAACGTCCACCAAAATTAAAATAATTAATATAATTGCTGCTGAGTGCTGAGCCTAGCGCTGTCGCAACATCTTGCATTGTAAATCCAAGCTGCGATGCCTTGTCTCGATCAATCAACACATTGGATTGGGCTTGATCTATTTTTAAATCACTATCCAAAAATAAAAACAGGCCAGAATTCATCGCTTGATGCATAACGTCTTGAGCCACTTCATTTAATCGCTCAAATGATTCAGTGGTTTGAATAACAAATTGAATTGGCAATCCACGTGCGCCAGGTAAAGAGGGTAATTGAAATGCAGCCGCTTTTCCGCCTGAAATTTTATCAAGTTGTTCTTGTACGAGTGGTTGTATTTGATTGGAGGTGCGTGTGCGTTCATCCCAGGGTTTTAAAATCATTCCATTGATCGCTGAATTTAATCCGGAAGCACCTATTAGAGCAAATACTGCGTCTGTTTCAGGAAATGTACGATAAATTCTGTAAATTTGATCAGCGTACAATTGAGTTTGATCGATAGTGGCATTAGGCGATGTGGTCAATTGTGATATTACCACCCCTTGGTCTTCTTGCGGGGCCAGCTCGCTTTTCGATGTGGCATATAAGTAGCCAATGCTAAGAAAAATGAGTGTGGCAAAAACAGCAGTGACGGATAAATTGTTCAATGAATGATGTAAATGTTTTTCATAGCTTTTGTGGAGTCGATTAAAATGTTGATTAATATAATCGTGAAAACGACTGTTATGATTAAATTCTTTTAGAAATCGAGAACACATCATCGGTGAAAGCGTGAGGGCGACTATAGCTGATACACCTACAGCTCCTGCTAAAGTAAACGCAAATTCTGTAAATAATGCACCCGTTAATCCACCCATAAATCCTATGGGTATAAATACAGCTACCAAAACGATTGAAATGGCAATAATAGGATTTGCTAATTCACGTGCGCCTAATAATGCGGCTTTAAATCGTGATAATCCGTTTTCCATGTGACGTTGTACATTTTCGACAACAATAATAGCATCATCAACGACTAATCCAATAGCGAGAACAAGCGCTAAAAGAGTGAGTAGGTTTGTTGAAAAGTGCAATAATTCCATGATTAGAAATGCACCGATTAACGAAAGTGGAATGGCAAGAACGGGAATAATAACGGAGCGTATGGAACCCAAAAATAAAAATATCACTATGGTTACAATAATAAGCGCTTCAAGTAAAGATTTTACAACTTCATGAATGGAGCTGTGAATGAATTTTGTAGAGTCATAGACTATTTTTCCTTCTATACCCTGAGGGAGATTGCGGACAATATCGGGGAATAGGTTTCTGATGTCTGAAATAACATTCAATACATTCGCTGAGGGTGCTACTTTAATTCCTATATAGACTGATGAGGTATTATTAAACTGCACATTTGTGTTGTAATTTTGTGCGCCTAGTGAAACTTCGCCTACGTCACTCAGTCTCACGAAAGACCCATTTTTGGTTTTTACGATTAGATTTTTAAATTCTTCAACTGAGTTTAGGTCTGTTTTCGCGCTGAGGTTGACAGTCATCATTTGGCCATGTGTACGACCTATGGCAGAAACAGTGTCATTATTCGCGAGTGCTGCGGAAACATCGGCGGCTGTAATATGGTAAGCGGATAATTTTGCTGGGTCTAGCCAAACACGCATCGCAATTTGTCTTCCCCCAAGAATTTCAGCCGTTTGAACACCGTTGACTGTTTGTAATTTAGGCTGAACAACGCGTACTAAATAATCAGTAACTTTGTTTCGAGGTAAAATATCACTGTAAAAACTCATATACATAGCATCAATAGTTTGACCAATATCGACCGTGATCACAGGGACTTGAGAGTTTTTCGGAAGTTGGTTGAGAACAGCGTTTACCTTGGTATTAATTTCACTCAACGCTTTATTAGAATCATAGTTAAGTTTCAAATATGCCTGTATGGTACTGGTTCCTAATAAGCTGCTGGATGTCAAATAATCGATACCATTGGCTTGGGCAATAGAGTTTTCTAAAGGTGTCGTAATAAAACCCGCCATAACATCGGTATCGGCACCGACGTACGTAGTTGTGACAGTAACCACAGCATTTTCCGTGCGTGGATATTGTAATACAGGTAATGAAAACATTGACCGTAAACCAAGCACTAATATTAGCAATGAAACGACAGTTGCTAATACAGGACGTTTTATGTACAGATCGGTAAATTTCATCTAAAAACCTTTTTAATCTTCCTTGGTATTCGGAGCGGGATTATTGGTAGGTACAACGGAATTATTGATGTTTACGCGTGCTCCATTTTTCAATTTTAACTGCCCACTGGTCACCACGCGATCACCCACTTGAATTCCTTCTAAGATGGTCACTTGATCGCCACGAGTTTCACCCGTTGATACAAATCGTTGTGTGACTATATAAATAGGATCCCCTTTTTTATCTTTACCTTTTTCTTGAATGGTGAAAATAACATTACCATATGGATTAAAACTGATGGCGGTTTGCGGTAATGTAATAAATTGTTGAGGCGCTCCTGTATCAACCACAATTGTTGCAAACATTCCTGGGAGAAGTTCATTATTGGTATTAGAAAGAGTGGCTTCTATTTTTACATTTCGAGTATTGTCATCAACGACAGGATTGATTGTGGTTATTTTTCCTTCAAATGTGCGATTAGGGAAAGTATCAATTGTTAGTTGAACAGGTTGATCAATTTTCAATGTTGTGACTTGTTGTTGAGGCACGTAAAAATCCGCGAAAATTTGTGAGAGATCTTGAAGCGGAGCAATAATATCTCCCGCGTTTAAAAATTGTCCTTGATTAACTTCAACAATTCCTAGTTTTCCTGAAAATGGTGCGCGGATAGTTTTCTTTCTCACGATAGCAGCTTGCTGTTCTGTTTGAGCGACGAGGCTTTTATAGTTTGCCCTGTCGGCATCCAGCGTCGCTTTGCTGACGGCTTGAATGGCATATTGAGCAGTGTCTCGTTGCAAAGTAATTTTAGCGAGGGCCGTATTTGCCTCGAGTGAGTGGAGTAATGCTGTGTCGGCAGCCGCAGTCTGTTTTACAATAATTTCGCCTTCATTAACCATAGCGCCAGATTTGAAATATACTTTTTCTATCAGACCAGAGGCCTCGGCATTCAGATTAACACCTTGGTAAGGTCTTAAACTTCCATAATATTTTTGTTGAGATTGCCACGGGGAATTTTCGGCCTTCATTGCAGAAACAGTGACAATATTTTCTCTAGATGCTAAAAATCGTTTAAGCATAATATTTGAAAACGTTTTGTAACCTACGATACAGCCAAATAATAAACCAACTCCAATCAGCATAATTGTCATACGTCTATTCATCGAGAAAATCTCCTGTACGAGATTGTTACTGGTTGATTAGGTCTATAAAACTCATGGTTCCACCAACCACCACCTAGGGCTTGATAAAGCGCTACTGTATCCGTTAGTCGAGCTGCCTGAGCTTGTATACGATTCACAGTTGATTTTTGATATTGCTGTTGTGCATTTAAAAGAGAGATATAACTGACGCTTCCGAGTTTAAATTGTTTTTCTGTAATGGTTAATGTTTTTTTTGAAGCCATTTCAGCTTTGTGTTCCGCCTCTAAAGCAATAGCATCATATTTCAACGCTTCTAAACTATCAGCTACATTTTGAAACGCTTGTAAAACAGTTTGACGATAATAGGCCGCTGCTTGTTGAAACGCTGCAATTGTTGCGCGACGTTGCGCAAGTAGAGCACCGCCATGAAAAATAGGTTGTAAAACTGAAGCGCCATAATTCCAAATAACATTGCTCGGTAAAAATAATTTTGCAAGATTACGACTATTCCATCCGTAGCTATCTGTAAGTGTCACGCTAGGTAATAAATTGGCCGTGGCAACACCAATTTGTGCGCTAGCTGCATGCACTAATGCTTCTTGCGCCCGAATATCGGGGCGTTGATTCACTAATGATGAAGGTAAAGAAACAGGTAAGTGATCAGGTAAAACAAATTGGTTTAAAGCAAATTGAGGAATGTGACCTTCACAGGGAATTTTTCCCACTAGCACGGCGAGAGCGTCTCGAGATTTTGCCAGACTTAATTTCAAAGGGGGAAGTAAAGCACGAGTTTGTGCAACTTGTGTTTGTTGTGTCAGGACATCAATACCAGAAGCACCGCCAAGTTTAAGTTGTTTTTTTACGATGTTCAATTGATCTTCTTGTGCGTGAAGAATATTTTCTGTTGCAGTTATTTGTGCGTTCAGTGAAGCAATCGTGATTGCGGTGGTAACAATATTCGATGCGATTGTGAGCTTTGCTGCTTCAAGTTGAAATTTTTGATAATCCACTTCTGCGGAATAAGATTCGAGTTGTCTGCGAGAGCCACCAAATAGATCTAATAAATAGGATACATTAATAGAAGAATTATATAGGGTAAATATATTGGATCCCAAAGCAGGGTTTATGGTTCCTCCAATAGAATTCGTTTGTCGTTGGTGCACGCCATTAATTTGACCATTCACACTGGGAAAAAATAAGGAACCAAACGTCGCATTCCAATTTTCTTGGGCTTGTCGTAATGCTGCTTTTGCTGCGTGCACAGAAGGATTATTGGATAAGCCCGCACAAATCAGTTCATTTAATTCTTTGCAACGAAATAATCTCCACCATTCGCCAGGTACATCACGACCATTGACGAAATATTGGGATTTGCCAGTGTTTTTGAGTGAAGGTGTGTGAGTTGTTTTTGAGGGAAGACTATTTTCTGTATAGTGTTTTGCATGGGGGGCGGGTGGCCTGTGAAAATTAGGCCCTACCATACAGCCAGCCATGGCAAAACAGCAGATTGGAACGATCAACTTCCGCATAACGTAATCCTTACGATACCAAGTGGGAAGAGTACACCAGATGAGGTCTTCAAGCCAGACCTAAGCATCTCCCGGTTAAGGATTTTCACTGTTTTGCTTAGTCTGTGTCCCCTATTCAGGGCTACTTATTTTAAAACCGGGAGATGCTTCCTTTCATTGATTTAGGAGAGAGAATCACGATTCTCTCTCCTAAAACCTCTCATCGTGGAAGGAAAACAATCCTTAGACCTATGTACTTCTTTGAGATATTATTTCAAGAATTTAGTCTACTCGGGAGATCCAAGGTGCGCGCAGAAACAAATGAAAATAATCTTCAGAAGTGGTTTTGGGTGTTGGCTCTATTGCATGTGGTTTTTTGGACCATAACGCCTGCGTTTTTGCACTACAATGCGCCGCTCGATGTGGCTGAAGCAATTGCATGGGGGCAGCAATGGCAATGGGGCTATGACCGAGACCCTTATTTGGTAGGATGGCTGGCGTATTGTGTAAGTTGGTTAACAGGACATAGTGTTTGGGCAACGTATTGTTTAAGCCAGATTTGTATCATCGCAACGTTCTGGGCTATCAGCCGGTTGGCAATGCAATTAACACTCTCTAAGTCCCAAGCGTTAGCTTCCGTTTTACTATTGGAAGCTATTTTTTATTATAATTTCGCTACCCCTGAATTTAATGACAATGTTTTACAATTGCCATTATGGGCATTATCGATTTCTTTTCTTTATTCGGCGATTTCGACTCAGCGCACATATCATTGGGTTTTAACGGGTTTATCGGCCGGGTTAGCCTTGATGGCAAAATACTATACGGTGATGTTATTTTTACCCATGTTGGTTGTTCTTCTTGGTACAGCTCAGGGTCGAAAAAGTTTTAAAATGCCTGGATTTTATTGTGGAATTGCATTGGGCCTCATTATCGTTTTACCCAATCTTTATTGGCAGTATCAGCATAGTTTTCAATATGTTGGTTATGCATTAAGTCGCGCTGCGGTTGCGCCCACATGGAGTAGACATTTATCAAATCCATTTTTATTTTTCATCACTCAATTACTCGTTATTTCGCCTTGTTTTTTGCTTTACGTGTGGAGTATTAGAAACGCCCGCCGATTATCTAAAACGAACAATCGATTTGATCGGTTTTTTCTATTTTGTATGACGTGGGGACCATTTATCACAACTCTTGGGTATGCAGCCATTTCGGGAACTCACATGCGGTCAATGTGGGGTATGCCTTTATTTAGCTTAGTGGGATTGTGGTTAGTTTACACTTTTTGGCCGACTTTTGAGCGTTATGAATTGCGCCGATTGACTCAGGGTTCGTTGATGTGTTTCTTTTCGTCCTTGATATTGTATGTTGGCACGGTGATTGTGCCTCCTTACTGGCTGGGACATGCAAAAATTGTATCGTACCCGTCACAAGAGTTGGCTAATGCCGTCATTGAATTATGGCACAAAGATTATCAACAACCACTACCGTTTGTCGCGGGTACACGTCAGTTGGCAGCGAGAGTCAATGTGTATGGTAATGAACATCCTATTCCATTTTTTGACTGGGATAATGAGGCCAGCCCGTGGGTTGACACAGAAGCAATGCGACGTACCGGAGCAGTATTTGTGTGGGATGCTGAAGCTTACGGTGATCAAGTTTCTGATGAAGTTCGACAAGCTTACCCATCACTGCGCAAAACAAACATTGTTGAATTACCTTGGCATACAAAGGCCTCAGTGAAGCCGGTTCGTGTGGGGATTGCATTATTGCCGCCTTCGGGGGGAACCTCTGAGCAATAGTCGGATCTGGAGGAAGGGGTCAAATCTTGACAAATAGACAAATTGAATAAGAAGTTATATTTGTCTATTTGTCAAGATTTGACCCCTTCCTAACAGACTTGACCCCGCCTACAAGTTTGGACAATTAAATTAAATTGAGGTAGTATCG
>CAYUMZ010000093.1:0-7251 GCA_964446105.1 uncultured Gammaproteobacteria bacterium
GTAGATTAATTGACATAAAGTTCGGTGATGTCGCCATCCCCAGCCATAAATATAATTTAATAGCATACGTCTGCATTTGTCCTTAAGACTCATTTGTGGAGATGGATCCCATTGAACCACTAAATCTGAAAAACGTGTGACGAAATCAGATGGGATTCTTTCATTATTCCAATCAAATGGTTCGTGACGAAAAAATCGAACATTTTTCATTTCTTGACGATAAGAATTTTTTATGCAAATGACTTCAGATTTTCCATCCTCATCAAACATCGTAACTGGGCACTCTTGATCATTTTTTTTCATGATAGCCATCACGTAAATTTTTTTACGTCAATCAACGTAAACTATTGAATAATAGTAGGTGTTATGATATCCCATAATACTTGCCGAAATCCCTTCAATCCTTTCAATAGCTCATCTCGTTTCATCGTAAGATATTCAATATCTAATTGTTGAAGATCTATCTCTTCAAGATGGAACACAATACGCAGCCTTTCGCTTAAATAAATATCACGAATTAAAATTGTATCTTGCGATCCACTATACAAATTACCCGGATGCCTAAAACCGTAATAACCTTCTATTCGTTCCAAATGTTTAATTAAATCAGTGATCATTATCTGCATGGCTTCTGCTGGTCTTTCGGCGCTCCATGGGTCCATGGTGATTCTCATAGTCTCAATTAACTGAACAGCCCTAAAAAATCCGTATCGAAAGTACGCGTTTTCTTTGGAGGCTATATAGGCTTCTGTCGCTTTTGTAGCAATTCTACACAGAATAATCATGATCTCATTTGAAAGTTCATCAGCCAAATACGGATATTTTCTCAATAACGCATGCCGAAGCGCATTATCTGAAATACATAAAAAAGGTGTTAATCCTGCTTTATTTTTCTGACTAAGCAAATGGATATCTTTATGCTTCAATAATACTTCAATTTCTTCTTGATTGCCTTGAAGACATGCTAAATGAAGCGGTGTATTGCCTGCATCGTCTTGGCCAAATAAATTGTTTTCGCTAGACAGTATCATAATCGTTACCTCTGAATGTCTCAGTTGACGGTATGTCTTAATTTACAGACTTAAAGTAACGATATTAACTCGTAATTTTACGATAGATGTTCACTAACTGTTGTTTTATGGAAAAGCATTATTTGATTTATCATCGACTGGGGATGAATTTAAATTCTCTGTCGAATTTTTTTTAGAGGCTAAAAGTGATTGATTAGATTCAGTAGCAAAATGTAGCGCTGTACAACCATACCAGTCTTTGGCTGTAAGATCTGCCCCTTTATCCAGGAGTAACTTCACAACCTCAACACCACCTTTCTTTGAAGCAAAATGTAGCGCTGTACAACCATACCTGTCTTTGGCCGTAACACCTGCCCCTTTATCCAAGAGTAACTTCACAACCTCAACACAACCAGTATCAGTAGCAAGATGTAGCGCTGTACAACCATCGCTGTCTTTGGCTGTAAGATCTGCACCTTTATCCAAGAGCAACTTCACAATCTGGACACGGCCACCCCATGAGGCAATATTTAGTGCGCTCTGACCTTCACGTGCATAGAGCGTTTTTTCCTGATCAAAAGTTATCGTAAAGGGGTCATCAATAATTAAGAGCCAGTAATTTTTAAATTCCTCTCTCAAATAATCCACGCAATAAGCTATGATTGATGATTTTACTCTGGCTCTAGAGCCATAATAGATTTTTAGGCGCTGAGGAAATTCAATACCTCAGACCTTATTCATTTCCTCTGGATCAAATTTCAAAGATTCTTCGATATGCCTAAACGCAGAGAAGATCTTTTTTTGCTTTAATAATTCAATCGCACGATCTTTATAATATTTCGCCCATGTGTTTTATCTGCTTCTGATATCGGTTGAATAGGAATTAAAGCGGCTCTGGGTAATAGGGGATTTATTCTTGAAAATTTTTCTATATCACGGCAATTTACAGAAATACATTCACAATCATAAAAGATTGTATTATCTATTTTTAACGCTTCTTCGATAAACTCTGCCCCTTTTTCGATATCTCCATCCTTTAACAGCTCTAGTGCTAATAATTTGAATGTCATTGCGGGGGATTCTAGATAACTTTTCTCTTTTTCCTCTAATTCGCGAATTCTTGCTTGTTGCCTTCTTTTTATCCCATCAAGATTAACACTTAGCGTTCTGAGCCCAGAGTCTTTTGCATAAGTCAACGGTAGTTTTTTCAAAACAATTCTCCTCAGTTCACATTATACTTTCAACAGCCATCCATCTGGAGATATTCGGTTAAGGTAACTCTGGTCAAGAGTGACCCTTAAAATTATTTTATTATTAATCTCTCACAAAGTACATCGCTAAAAGTCACACTTTAGAATACCACCCTTGATAATTTATTAGCATTAGTGCTGTTTTTTTAAAAATGTGATTTATCAAATCAAATGATCACTTCATTCTAGCATAATTCATAGACATAAAAACAGCTTGAATATTTTCGGACATAACTCCAGCGTGTATGGGCGCCCAACCACACCCACATTGTTTGTCTACAGAAGCCCCCGCCTCTATTAACCTTCTCATGATGCTCACAAAGCCCCAATATGAAGAAATATGGATGGCTGTTTTTTGTTGTCTATCAAACTGCTCAACAGTTGCTCCCGCATTTAGGAGATGCTCCACAATATTGAGCTCACCAGTTTCACAGGCGAGCTGTAATGCAGGAATACCTGTATCATTTAGAGTATTTGGGTCTGCACCATGATAAAGTAACCGACCTACTTTATCGATGTGTCTTTCTGAAATTGCTACTAACAATTCATTGTCATGTGCCTGCATAATCTTTTTCTCGTCTACTAGCTGAATAATAAATTGATTTAATATAACAATTTGAAAGATAATAAATAACAGTAATACTACGACGCTGTATTCGCTAATGCTTAGTTTCGCCCTCTTGCGAGGGCGAAACTGATGAGAGAAACTCAAACTATTTATTAGGTCCAGATAGATTACTTGGAGCAACCACTGGCGTTTCCTTCACAGGTGCCCGTGCTGTTGTTCCTTCTGCTTCTGCTTTTGCTGTGCTACTAAACAAGCCAGTGCCAGGATGGATAGCAGCATAAAATCCTGGTTTAATCACCGAATTAATTAATGATACAACTGACTCTTCTTCTGTGTTAAATAATGCATTGATTTTCTTAAGATCTTTAAAGTTTACAGAATTAGATTTTAAGTGACTCAATAATTCACTACTGAATTTAACCATTAATTCATTACCAGCTTTATCATCAGCTGCGGTAACTTTTATATTAATGAAGTTACGTACAACATCTTGAACAGTACTGATGAATTGAACACGAGCTGCATCAGCAAGTTGTTGAGGATTCATAACAATAGAATCAATAGATTGAGCCACTACAGCTTTCTCTTCATCCTGAGATTTGAGTACCAGAGAATGAATCAAAGGCATCATGCAATCTTCTAGATCTTTTCTAAGATCAGAATTAATTCTGCGTTTTTTCCAGCTATCAATAAGCTCTTTGATAACTTGTTTATTATACGGGTCCAGTCTGTCAACAGCCCTACCCTTATGTTTTTCAGACGCTGCATTACAAACCCAAGCTGAAAGCTCTTTACAATCTTTAGCAAAGTCTACGGGATATAAACGGATTCTAGAGGCGATTTCTTCGGTCAAATCTGCATCTAATTTACGTGATAATTCCTCAGAAATTGATCCATCACGATACATCGTTAATACAACATGATCGCGATTTTCTCTAACTTGCTTATGGATATCAGCTTTGCTCTTGCTATTTGCAAAATAATCGACCAGGACTTGTTCTAATACAAGATCACGATATGCAGAACGTTCATCATCACTTAATGTGTGAAGATAATTGATTTTACCTACAATCAATAGATGCTTATCATTTGGTTGAGCTTTTTCTTGATCAGCATTACGATCTACTAATTGACCCAAATAAGCACAGGCTACGTCATGAACATGTCGACTAACACGCTTATGAAGCACATCGATTAATTCATTATTGGAAGAACCAGATCTCTTATACCATTCCTCTACAAGAATTTGAGTTGCTCTTTTATCCATCATTGCATTAAGAAATTCATCTGTACGACTTAATTCACGACTCTTCCAGTGTTGTAAAATAGTAAGAATTGCCTCTTTGTATACTTTCAGAACACTAACATCTGGCTCATCGCCTGAAGATGATTGAGCAGCTTCTTTAGCCATTGTAATTAATGTTTCAAGATCAACGATCGCGCCTTTCTCCTTTAACATCTCTACTGTCACACCAGCACGCTCTAATACTGATAATGCGCCAACAAGACAAATATTATTTAAATTGCTCGCCTTGATCAAAGCGGGTGCAAATTCAGAGATTTTGTCTTTGCTATGTGATCCATTTCTTAACACCATGAACCGACCACCGTCGATATCATGAACAGAAATTGCAGCGACGCTGCTAAGTTGAGAAGAAAATATAGATTGCAAATTATATACTTTCTTTGATTCCATTGTATGCCTCCGAATGGATTTAGTTGATTAATAAGGCTAGCCGATCTAGCCTATGTAAAATAAAATTAATGGAAACTTAAAAAAATCCGTAAAGTTACAACAATGTAGAGTTATTATGAGATTATTGAGTAATTAGTGCGGAGCCTGGGCGCGCCAAAAAGCCCCCGTCAAATCCTTTTTCTTTTAATTAAAAATTGATTCGACATTAGAAAAAATTTTCCTATAATATGAAAAATATTTGATCCAGAGAGAAATCTACTAATATTAATCATTAGAATTTAAAATCGAGCCTGAAACTGAACTTGGAATATTCTCTGATGTGGCATCTTGTGGCAACACACCTAAAATAGGAGACCAACGATCTTGAACATCTATATGCGGCTCTCCAAGCTGTTTCAAGTGTTTTATACACCAGCTCAAGTCGCTTAAATCTTCATTACTTCCAGCCAGTTCTTGAGTGTACGCCACTGCTCTACGGCTATCAGCTATAATATTACGTAACAATTGACGTCCAACATCGGCAGGAATTTCCCATTGTTGACCTTCGTAGGATTTTATTGAATTACAAAATTGTTTGATATCCTCAATAGGCGTTATTGATATCAATCCTTCTTTACGAGTTGTAATGATTAATTCTGCTCGGGTAATAAAGCGGCGTTGTTGCTTAATACCTTCTAAAATGAGAAATGTGTGTTGTACACTTTTACTAATAAATGGACCAAAAGAAGATGGTATACTCAAGTCACGTTTTTGGCGAGCAACGCTCACCAACCAACAATCTTCTTTAACAGTTAAATGTTTATCGATATCCACCCAAGGGGATTGAGGTTTTCTACTAGCCATGCGGTCTATTGGTTTAAAGAATGACCACATAGGTTGATAAGACAATAAAGGATGAGCTGGTTTGCCAACTGATTTATGATACGACAGTAATCGTTCGGACGTTGGGCTACAATTAGTGCTATCAGTAACATTAATATCACAAAAATTTGCCTCCCTTCCTGTGCGCCAAAGCAATTTAATCGGGATAGGCGAAGAAACACTCTTGATAACCTTCCCCACATCAAACTCAAAATGCGCAATATCTTTATCATATGCCACAGTAAAATAGGATCCTGTAGGATGAAAAGCACAGGCACTAATAGGCTCAACAAACTTCAATAATCTAGCACAAGCTCCGGTTTTACTATTCCATAAACGCACAGTCTTATCTTCACTGCCTGAAGCCAATTGAGCGCCACTAGGATGATAGACAACACTCGTAACCTTTTCGCTGTGACCTTTTAGCTCCCATATACAATTTCCTTCCTCGAGTGACCACACGCGTACTATATTATCATCACTCCCTGATGCCAGCTCTTTCCCAGCCGGATGATAAGCAACACTCGTAACCTTCTCGCTGTGGCCTTTTAGCTCCCATATACAATTTCCTTCCTCGAGCGACCACACGCGTACTGTATTATCCCAGCTCCCTGCAGCTAACTGATCTCCATTCGGATGATAGGCAACACTGGATATTCCCCTGCTGTGACTTTCTAGCACACGCACACACTTTCCTTTCTCTACCGACCAAATGCGCACACTCCCATCCTGGCTCCCAGAGGCCAGACCATTTCCGCGGGGGTGATAGGCAACACTTGTAACCTTCTTGCTGTGGCCTTCTAACACCCTCAAGCACTTTCCTTCATCTACTGACCACACGCGCACGCAGATATCCCCGCAACCTGAAGCCAACTGATCTCCAATCGGATGATAGGCTACGCTTGTAACCTCCCAGACGCCTTCTTTTAGCTTCCGCAAGCATTCTCCATTATCTATCGACGACACAAACACGTCAGCGCTAGCGCTCCCAGAGACTAGCATCCTTGCCATTGGATGATAGGCTACGCTCGTCACCCTAGAACTGTGTCCTTTTAGGGCCGGCACATCTCTTCCTTTCTCGAGCGAGCTCACGCGCACTGTATTATCCACGCCCCCTGACACCAGCTCCTGGCTGGCGGAGTTATAAACAGCACACGCAACCCTATGACGGTGGCAAGGTTCTAATAATGATTGTATACACTTTCCTTCCTCGACCAACCATATGCGAACCTGCCCCCCAGGATACACTACAGCCAGTTCCTTCCCCTCTGGATGATAGGCTAAGCTCTTAATGCCAATCATCATGGTGGGGTCTCTTAGCTTGCGCAAGCACTCTCCATTCTCTATCGACCACACATACACTTTATCATGGCACATAGAGACCAGCTCCCTGCCCTTTGGATGATAGGCAACACAGCTAACCCATTCATCACCTTTTAGAACTAGTACACATACTCCTGTCTCTAAAGACCATACACGCACAGTGCGATCCTTACTACCCGAGGCCAGCTGCTTGCCCTCAGGATGATAAGCAACACTATCAACTCCATCACTGTGGCCTTCCAGTACCTGCATACATTCTCCTTTCTCAACAGACCATAAGCGAATCGTCCAATCCGCACTGGCTGAAGCCAGCTTCGTACCCTCTGGATTGTAGGCAATACTGTTAATTCCCCTGCAGTGGCCGCGGAACGTTTGCAAACAATGCCCGCTATCGAAGCTCCAAAGACGAATACACTCATCCCATCCTCCGCTGGCCATTTGGCGAGCACGCGGATGAACAGCCACACAGTAAACTCCATGGCCACTCCATGACTATGATTAAAAATGTTGACAAACTTATGCCAATAAGTTAAACAATGATAA
>CAYUMZ010000094.1:0-7217 GCA_964446105.1 uncultured Gammaproteobacteria bacterium
ACACTTCACTTTAGAATTTCGACACTAGAATTAAGCGAACTCTTAATAAAATTGCTCATCTCCTTAAGGGAAGGTATAGATTCAGCTAACCTAGAATATATTAATAATCGTATTCAGCTACTCAAAGAAGATTTATTAAATGCCTGTCTTTATAGTGGACAATATGAACGATTATGCACTTGGCTGGATACATTCGCCACTATACCTTGCACCTGCTCAAAAGAAACCGCCTATCAATTTTATTATTCAAAAGGAATTGACTCTCATTTTCGCTGCCTTGTTGCTCAACTCACTGGAGATTATGATTCCGCAATAAAATTTGGATCTCAAGTAAAAGCCAATATCAATCATGCATTAGGTCTTCTAAGTACCCATTACGGTGAAGACCAGAAAAAGATAACGACTAAACGTGGCCAGGTCGTTCAACAAAAACAGTATGATCCAGATATTGCAACACAGTTTCTTATTGCATCAAAACAATACATCAAGTGTTATGCCATTGCACATTTAGCGCTTTCAACAGAACTTACATCCTCTAATCAGTTTTTAGATGCTTGTGAATCATTAAGAATCGTTGCCGATGACTTCGAAGATTCAAAAACATATCACGATCTAAGCGGTCAAATAAAGTCTAAGTATGGCTTAGTTTCCGAATCATCATCAAAACAAATTAAGCCTCGTGTTTCACATGACTTATCAAATAATAAAATACGATTTAATCTACTCAGACATCTATTAACAATCAAAAGAACAGTAGAACTCCATTTACGACCCCACTTTGATATTACTATTAGAAACGAAACCTTGATTCTTGTTGCAAATAACGAAACTAGATCACTAAGCGTGTTTAAGAAGCTAAAAAAGCACTCCGTTGATTGTACGATTGATTCCAATACGATTATTTTGTCTAATTTTAACTCAATACAGATGAAAAACATTGTAGAAGCCCTTTCAGCACAACAGCCTAAATCCATCTCCAATCTGGATGGCATTGATACATTAAAAAACTCAATAGCCAAAGAAGAACTACACTATAGATGCTTAAAAAATTTACATTATCGATTTTTTGAACCTCAAAATAAAACCGTTTTTGAAGTGCTTAATAATGAACTCTGTGTTTTTTACAAAAAATGTCAACATCCACTCTTACGGTTAAAAACCTTGCTAATTTTAGTATCACTCAATTTATCGGAGTCATTTAAATTTTGGGCAAGCGGAAACTACAAAGAAGCCTTACAGTTATTTACCGAAGTCAACACTCATGCCTATTCAGCCTATCAACTGATTTCAGAACTAGCTCAGACTAAGTATTTTTATGAAGCATCCAACATAGTTCGACTCATTAGAGAAAAAATCGATAGTCATAACGATATAACATCAAAAGTACTATTCACATCCTTTCTCGAATCTTGCTCAAAAGCTTTGAGCTCTGTAAAAGATAGTTTTGTTGGAAAACTGCCTTCCTTTCATTCCTTCCACTTCAACGTCAGCAATATGGTTCAGTTCTACGAGAGTTTTGAAGAAATTCGTAACACACTTTTCAATAAACCACTCTGTTTTGAACGTAAAGATTATGACAGGCGACATCAGCAATTAGTAGAATCTACCTTTCTATGCTTCGAATCCGCATACGAATTACTGACGCAGACGACTTTATCCAATATCGAAGGAAACTCCTCTGAGCAGGCAATGATACGTGCAAAAAAAGCCTATCAAAACCTATGTGATCTAAAGACGCTATATTCAATTTCATTCCCACCTCATATTAATTCCTATATTTTTGTATTAAAAACGATTTTTGAAAACGATTTAACCTTAGAAAAGGTTATAGACTACTTAAATTCAGCTTTTAATACGATTAGCTCAAATCCTAACATATTACATAAAATTGAAATTATCCTACGAAAGAACGACTGGATATCAAATAGCTCTGAAAAAAATAAAATAAGACATATTACAGAAGAACTTCACCAACTTATTAAAATTTTACAATCGCTAAAAAATGAACACAGGAAAGCTTTTGCAAGTTCAATATTAGTTTATATCACAAGATATTTATTTGTTTTCTTTTCATATGACTTTATATTAAAAGAAGTAAGCTGCCCTTCATCTCAAATGGATGCCATAGTATTATATGACAAAACTATCTCAATAATATCCTTTCTAGAGTCTACACTATCAATCATCGACGAGACTGAATTTTCAAAAACTTCAGTTAAAAATATCAAAGTTCTTAAAACAATAATTGATTTCAATAAATTATTGATATTAAACCGCGATTTAGAAAAAAAACTAAGAGAAGATTTAGTTTTAGAGGAAGAGTTCACTGAGAAGATTGAGTTACTGCTCCCAAAAGCCAGCCTATCTTTTACCGCATTATTGAAACATGAGGAATTATTGGTAGTACCACACAGTCCACTATTCCAACTGGCAGTAACATGCCAAGAAATGGTGACCTTCTCAGCTAAAGAAATAAATCACTCTAACGCCGACATACAAAAAATTGCAGGGTGTTACAATAATGTTTCCAGACATATAATAGACTTATTGCCATTAATACTCGAGGATGAATATACGCCCTTCAGCGAAGAGCCTTTTGAAGCTACGCAAGCCTTTCAACAATTGATATTGTTAATTGATTGCTTGAATAAAGCACACCAGGGTCACGGTAACAATATATCGGCTGATCAGTTACCTTTTCTTAGAAAAATGTGCGATAGTTTCCCTGATAATCAATACATACAATACACCTTATTTACTGCTCTCTCCGACAATAATCCTCGCGAACAACCCTGCCCTGAAGCTGTAGACTTTTGTCGACGAGCCGCCGATGCTGGCCATCCTCATGCTCAATATTACTTTAGTAGAATCTTAGATCAAGGATGGTTTGGTGTGATACGCGATCGAGTAAAAGCCCAAGATTATTTATCCCGATCTAATGCACAAGAATATTATCGTGCTCAAATCCGTTTGGCCAAACTCCATAAGTCAGGGTTATTTGGCCAATCTGAACACAACAAAGAAGCTGAAACTCTTCACGCGAATGCTGCTATGTCTAATCCAGAAACGCCTAATGAAACCAGACAAAAATTAGCCAAAGAATTTGATGTCATTTTCATACCAAACCAACTATATTAATGCTGGGTGGTAAATTTATGATTATCTTAGGCATTGAAACATCATGTGACGAAACGGGTGTAGCGCTTTACAGCGAAACTGCAGGGCTGATTGCACACCGAATATATAGCCAAATTGCATTACACGAAGAATTTGGCGGCGTTGTTCCTGAATTAGCGTCACGAGATCAGATTCAAAAATTATTGCCTTTAATTATTCAACTTCTCAACGATGAAGAAATTGCTTTATCGGATCTTTCGGGAATTGCGTATACAGCTGGACCCGGATTAGCCGGTGCATTATTGGTCGGTGCTTGCTTTGGTCGCAGTCTGGCGTACGCATTAAACAAACCTGCTATTCCTGTGAACCATTTAGAAGCTCATCTTCTAGCGCCACTGCTTGAAGAAAATCCGCCTACGTTCCCTCATCTGGCTCTTTTGGTTTCAGGAGGACATTGTGCGTTAATTCATGTTGAAAATTTAGGTCATTATTCAATCATTGGCGAAACTCAAGATGATGCGGTCGGCGAAGCTTTCGATAAAACAGCACGTATTCTCGGAATGCCTTATCCAGGCGGTCCCAAAATTGCCGCACTCGCTTTGAAAGGCGATCCCCATCGTTATCATTTTCCACGCCCCATGACAGATAGGCCTGGTTTAGATTTTAGTTTTAGTGGAATTAAAACTTTTGCAGCCAATTTAATTCAGCAAGTAAACTCAGATCCCGCGACATTTCCTGATGTTGCAGCCAGTTTTCAAAAAGCTATCATTGATACACTCATTATTAAATCTCGACGTGCGCTCCAGCAAACTGGATTAACCACATTAGTGGTATCCGGTGGAGTCAGTGCGAATCAACTGCTACGAGAAGAACTCGCCATGATGGCTCGCGATCTTAATATTCAAGTGCATTTTCCACGATTAGAATTTTGTACAGATAATGGCGCTATGGTCGCTTATGCAGGATTACAACATCTCAAAAAAAGTGAAAACTCGAATTTAGAAATTAACATCGAACCGCGTTGGCGGCTAGGTCAGGGCTAGGGGCTAGGGGTCAGATCTTTGCTTGGCTCAATTGCTTAATTTCGATCTAACCACAATGGGAGGATGGATAGAAATTAAGCAATTGAGCCAAGCAAAGATCTGACACCTACTAGCCCTTTATGGCTTAACGAGCAGTGACATAAATTCAGATACGGGTGTTGACTCCAACGCTTGTTGATCTTCATATAAGGCTATTAATTTGGTGTATTGCTCAGGTGTAAAGTGCGTCATAAATTGCCGATGATATTTAGCTTCTAATAATGGTAAACATTCTTTTCGACGACGTGGATGTCCTAAAGGATACTCGACTACAACTTCCTCTGTAGACGTGCCATCATTAAAAAATATTTTGATCGCATTGGCAATAGAACGTTTCTCGGGATCGTAATAATCTTTAGTAAAATTTTCATCTTGAGTGACATTCATTTTTTTACGCAACGCATCAATTCGAGGATCACGTGAATAATGATCATCATAGTGTTCTGCAGTGACTTCCCCAAATGATAATGCAATCGCAATCATGTATTGCAAGCAATGATCACGATCCGATCTGCTATGCAATTCATCTGTTTTACTGATAATTCTGACAGCGGGTTCTTGTGTACGAACCTCAATTCGGTCGATAGAATCCCATTTAAATTTTACATTTTCGTACAATTTTAATGCAGCTTCGATAGCTGTTTGTCCGTGAAATTCAGCAGGAAATTGTCCTTTAAATAAAATATTCTCAATGACATAACTTGAAAACTCTCGATTCACAACAAGCGGTTTTCCCTTGAAATAAACATCATTAAATCCCCAGCGTTCTGCTGTTAGCACGGTAGGAATCCCCACTTCTCCACGCAGTGCCAATTGAGCCAACCATACTGCTCGACTCGTAGCATCACCCGCAGCCCATGATTTTCGACTAGTTGTGTTGTGACCATGTCTGTAGGTTCGAAGTGCTTGTCCATCAACAAACGCATGTGAAATTGCATTGGCAATGGTTGCTTTATTTCCACCCGCCATCGCTGTGACCACTGCAGTCGATGCAATTTTAACTAAGATAACGTGATCAAGGCCCACACTGTTAAAACTATTTTCGAGTGCTAAAACACCCTGAATTTCATAGGCTTTTATCATCGCAGTTAAAATGTCGCCCATCAATAATTCAGGCTGACCTTTATTACGACGAACACGACTGACGTAATCACCTACCGCTAATATTGCGCCTAAATTATCGGAAGGATGTGCCCATTCTTTGGCTAGCCATGTATCATTATAATCTAACCAACGAATTAAAAGCCCAATATTAAAAGCGGCTTCAACAGGATTTAATTCAAATTTTGTTGCGGGAACCCGAACGCCTTCAGACATGAATTCACCGCCTACAACAGGTCCCATAATTCGTTGGCATTCTGGGAATACGGTGGCTTGACAAGCACAGGCTAAGGCATCATATAAACATAGGCGCGCGGTCGTGTATGCTTCACTGGATTTAATTTCTGCATTAGCTGCATAGTCTGCAATCTGCATTATTAACGCGTCGAATTCCTGTTCCATCATTGCTCCTGCAAAAATATTTCGGGCTACGCATTCCCGTAATGTGTCACCACGTAATTATCGACCATCTGAGTAAATTCAGCTGCAATCGTGGAACCTCTCAAGGTCGCTGCTTTTTCTCCATCGATAAAGACAGGTGCGACAGGCTCTTCACCCGTACCCGGTAAACTAATGCCGATGTTCGCATGCTTGCTTTCCCCTGGACCATTCACGACGCAACCCATGACGGCGACTGACATCGTTTCAACTCCAGGATAAAGCTGCTTCCAATAAGGCATTTTAGCACATAAATGGTTTTGTATCTCCTGAGCCAACTCACGGAAATAAGCGCTGGTGGTACGACCACAGCCGGGACAAGCCGTAACCATCGGCATAAAACTGCGTATTCCCATGGTTTGGAGGATTTCTTGACTGACTCGAACTTCACGGGTTCGTTCTGCACCAGGCTCAGGTGTCAGAGATGTTCGAATCGTATCCCCTATTCCTTCTTGCAGTAAGACGCCCATTCCTATACTGGAAGCGACGATACTTTTGCTGCCCATGCCTGCTTCTGTTAAGCCTAAATGCAGCGCATAGGAACATCGATCAGCCAGCATGCGATAGACCGCAATTAAATCCTGAACCTGGCTCACTTTTGTGGATAAAATAATTTTATTGGCTGGCAATCCTAGCTCTTCTGCCATTTCTGCACTACCAATAGCAGATTGAACGATGGCTTCGTGCATGACTTCCTGAGCGGATTTCGGTTGTGCTGCTTTTCCGTTTTCATCCATTAGTTTTGCTAATATGGCCTTATCTAAGCTACCCCAATTGACTCCAATGCGAACGGGTTTATCGTTCAGTAATGCGACTTCGATCATTTGTGCAAATTGTTTGTCTTTTTTTGCGCCAAAACCCACATTGCCGGGATTGATACGATATTTTGCGAGGCTTTTTGCACAATCTGGATATTCGGTAAGTAACGTATGACCGTTGTAATGGAAGTCCCCAATGATCGGTACATGATAACCGGCTGATTCTAAATCTTCGCAAATATAAGGCACTTGCGCGGCCGCCTCTTCATTATTCACTGTAATTCGAACTAATTCAGATCCTAGGTCGGCCAATGCCTTAATCTGAGCAACGGTCCGTGCTCGATCTGCTGTATCGGTATCTGTCATGGATTGAACGACGACTGGCGCATCTCCACCCACGGTAATGTGTGCAATTTTTACGGGAATTCTAAGGCGTCGGTTGATCATAACGAATACTCTGATTTTGAAAACAGTAAGATTATCAAAGATATCGGCAAATCTCAAAGTATAAAAGGCCTATTCGCCTCTCCCCCGATCCCCCTCGCTGCACATTTTAAATCGAAGAATTAAGAATTTAAGAATGGTCAGAGGAGATGGACTGGGCAAGATGACCTTTTCTTCGCATTAATTTCTCGAGTATCCAAAATCGGCGTGACAATTCGAACTTCTTTCCGGGAATGGCTCGCTCGGCTCCCCCTCGCTGCGCTTTATTTCCCTCCAA
>CAYUMZ010000095.1:0-7081 GCA_964446105.1 uncultured Gammaproteobacteria bacterium
TACAAGCTTAGGATTTTCTTTAACAGGAACTTTAACAGGAACCTTAACAGGTACCTCCACCGGTTTAACTCTCTCTTGCTGCCGACGTAATTCCTCAGCGCGCTTGGCTTCGAGCTCACGCTGCATAGCGGCAGACTCTTGCTGATTTTGCATTTTTTTAAGCTTAGCTAATGCACTTACGGCTTCAGTGAGTTTACCTCCTGATAATTGAATCGCTTTTTCGTAATCGCCTTGTGCCGCTGCAATATTACCTAACGCTTCATATGCTTGTGCACGAATGAAGTGGACTTGTTCTATTTTGATTTTCGATGCAGGATTAGCGTTTAGCATGGTCAATAATTTATTAGCCATTGCAAGTACCGATGTATACTTTTTTAATTGCATTAAGCACTGAGCATGATAAAAGGTGTATTCAACATGTCCACCACATAATTTTAAGCCCACCGTAAAGTCTTCATCTGCATGCTGAAAGTCACCCTCTTCAAAATACGCTTTTGCCCTGCCACAATACATCTCGCCATCATGACCTAAAGAGTTCAATGCTAGTGTAAACTCAGAAATTGCCAGACTGAAATTTCCATTGCTAAGCGCTTTCAACGCATTTTCCTTGGCTGTATTGCCGACCACGTTTTGTATCTTTAATAATTTTCTGGTGATTTTTACTCGATCTGGTTCTGGTAATGTTAGGGCATACTCTAAATCTTGTATCGCTTCAATTTTTTTACCCAATCCATCTTGCGCTAGCGCCCGATAATAAAAATGAGCCCATGTTTTATTACCTTGGTTAATTAATGCGTTCGACGTGTTAAAGACTAATTGGAAATCTTCTTCTTTGATAGCGGCCTTCAATTTGCGTAGATCAAATTCAGTTTGAGTTGGTAATAAACTTTGTTGTGTGAGTTTTATACCTTGTTCACTGTGCAGGTTCTCAAGTAGTTTTACAATTTTCGGATATTCGATTTCTGAAGCGCTCAATCCTCTTCGGAATTCCTGAGAAATCAAACACTCTATTGTTTTTCCCGCTTTGACAACTGCATTATTAACTTCGCTCGCTAAGTTGATCGGAGGTTGGTTGTTACCACATTCCGCTGACATACTGAGGACTAAATTGATCAACTTCTTATCTTTAGGTTTAATAAAACGCCACAAAGCAAAACAAAGCTGGTTGATCACCATCCAGCGATGCAATCCAGCTTGAGGTTGAACCACGATAGGCGCCTGAGAAAGCGATTTTTTGATCAGTTGACATAAATTGGCACGATCAGTTTCTGTCAGTTTGCCTTGCTCATAAAAAGCTGGAAAACCTGTAAAGCGAGGGTCAATAGAACTATGCCCCTTAATCACTGCTTCCGCAGCTTCATGGGCAATAGAATCTATTTCCGCTTCACTCAAAAAAGCAAATCCATCCAATCGTTGGCGTTGGGATTTCAGTTCGTTTAATAAGGCGTTGGCGGTGGTAGTATTCTGCTTGGATTTTGAAATAAAACGCTGCAAATACTCGATAGCTCTTTCTCTGTTATTTAATTGCACGTGAATGAGGGCATAGAGCAAATAAGAAGTTGGATCGTCAATGTTGGTCTCATAGAGCTCATAGCATTTTTTTAGTGCCTCATCAAAATCGCGCTTCTCATAAGCAGAGATTACCTCTTTCTTCAGACGATTTGCATTTGAAGAAGCATTCGCTTGCTTAGCCTCGCGTGCTTTCGCGATCTGAATAACGCCATCACCAATTGCAGTATGCCTTGCACATCCCTCGAAAGCATAAACAGCTTCTTGAAATCTCCCCAACTTGTATGAGCAAAGACCCTGATAAATTGTTGCACGTCTGCTAGTATCAATGCTTTTCAATGATGACAACGCTTTATCGTATAGCCCTAAATGAAAATAGGCAGCAACTATTCCAATTTCATCAGACCTAGACCTCATATGTTTGGGATATTGTTCAAGCTCCCTCGTATAGTCATCTACCGCTAAATCGTAAGCTCCTAGTGCTAGGTAAATACGGGCTCTTTCTCTGTACTTAGGCCAATTGTGTCCGGTTTTATTACTACTCTTATCGTTAATCTCTTTTTCTTGTAATTGAATATATGAGTATAAATCACCTCCATGATGTAATGAATGCATAAATAGACCTAAGTCACGGGAGAACCATTCAGCCATATTGTCATATCGCAAAGGGTCAAGCAGGTAAATACAAATTTGGGGCGACAGATGATCCGCCAAAGTGCTTTCATATATTTGCGGATCTAGTACATGGCTATGTAATTCTGAAGTTCTTTTCTCTTTACCAAGAGCATCAAAGATATCTATTTTCTTAACTAACTCATGGGTAACACGACCTGCTTTCTGTGCCATATCATAGGTCTGATTTTTAATATCATAAATACGTTCAGCAAAAGGATCAAGCTCAAGCGCTTTCGTTAAATACTCCACGGTAGTTTCATATTCGCCTTTACGTAAATGCATTTCAGCAGTGGTAATAAAATTTTCCTTTTTTTTCATGACGAGCCTCCGGTTTTGGATTTAAACATATCTAAAATAATTGGGCTTAATAAAAGCCAGCTGAATAAGCGTTGTTATCCCCTTCACTTTCTTGTTTAGTAGGTTTTTGGTTTTTAGTCAGTGTTGAGCTAATTAACTGGCTAAATTGATTAGTATGATTTATTTGATGTTTAGTTTGCTGCCATACTTCAAATAATTCAGCGCTATTTAATTCTTCTTTACCCCCTGAATGTGAAGATGCAATACCAGCACGATCAAGATCTCGAATTTTCATCTGGATTTGTGAGAGCGTTATAGGTCCCTCATTTAGAAATTCACTTGCGAGCTCACGTAGTGCCAATTCATAAATATTTTCCTGACACAGTTGCTGGTAAGCTATTTGTTCCAACTCTTGCAGATCTGCAGCAGAAATATGATCAGGAGGCATAGGTTCGCTCTCCATTTCATTTTGAGGTGAAGTCTGCGCTTGCATCTGAGATTTTTTCATAATGAATAATTCCTTTAGAATTTCTGATTAGAAAGTTGGTAAGAGGGTGAGATATGCACATTCAGCCGATCATGCAGATCAGACATTGATTGCTCTAAATAAACTGCCAATTTAGCTAACATTTCCTTATCATGCTTTATGCGAGAGAGTGAGAATCCACCATCAACCCCCGCTGATCGATAGTAGGTTTTCCAATCACCTCGACTAAGCGCCCAACCCTGACCTAATGTGCCTCCCCATTTTTTACTTTCAAACCACATAGTCAGTAGCTCCATATCACGCTCATATTTAGCAGAGGTGTCTTGAGCTATCCAGCCAATTTGATCGGTTTTTTTACCCTTTTTAATTTCCTCACACCACATAAAAATCAACCAAGGAGGAGCATCGCGTTGAGCACGGCCTATGCCACGACACCATAATTCAGGTGCTTCTAAATTTTTAAATCCGCGCTCATGCGCCCGAACATACTCATCAATTTTAGTCATAATATGCTTAACATAGAATTGTTTTGCCGGGAGATCATAGAGTTCTTTTTCTAAGACATATATTTGTCGAGCAGCATCATCAAGCGGTAAATAATGCAATATGAGCTCCCACATAGGCTTATCGCGACACCACACCGCAAATTGAAATGCAGAAATTTTGTAAAACTTTCGATTTGATAAATCCTCAAAAGATTCGAGCACATAAACTAGCTTGGGTTGCCTTTTTAATAAGCTATCCAGCTCAATCAAATTACCACGACGCAAGCATTCTTTAAGACTGGCGATATCATTATCGTTGAAACCAGCTTCCTTTCGGTGCTTATTGTCGTAAAATTCCATGTTTTGCCGTGGTCCGGCACTAGTTAAAATAGGCTTCTCTACAGCTGAAACAGTGAAAAGAGTTCCTTTGGTTTTTATTAATGCCTTGGCTTCTTCATTAGTAGAACTCACAACTGCTTTTTTTGACGCAGGTGTTTTCTTTCGCAATTTTGGTGCAATATTTAAATTTGTCTTAAGTTCCTGATAGTCATGATACACCGCTTTAAACTTGTTTCGCAGGACTTTGATATCGTATTTAATGACCGCGATAGAAGGAGCTGATACAAATTCAGCGGGTGATTTCGCACCTCGCTGTAAGGCAAAGCAGGCTTTTTCAGACTGGTCACTGAAAAATTCAAGCCATTTTTCAATGTTTTTTAGCGGTCGATGTTCCGGAAAATTCTTATTATCAATGGACCATATATACTGTTTTTCATCGGCTAACACCGCATGAATTAGCCAAGCAGGAAAATGGGATTGGGTTTTTCGTATATCACTTAACCAATAGCTATTACACGCGCCCTCCTCCCCCCGATCAAAGAAATAGACAAGACGCTCATATTTCTCAAACATATCTTCATAATCGTAATGGGAGCCAACGCCATTTAGTATTTCCAAGTTTTCTTCCAAAAATTCGATTTGATCCACAGCTTCTTTTTTAGATAAATATTTTCTGATGAGTTCCCACAGGGGTTTATCCCATGACCAAAGTGCATATTGGAAAAGAGTCATGGGTGGAAAAGCAGTTTTGGCAAGCGTGGTAAGTGGGTATTTGACCGTTGAATACTCTCGATTGCTGCAAATAATATCCTCTATACCATGAATATTCCCTCTCACGACGTAAAAAAATAGGCGCTCTAATTTATCACCTTCCTGACCCAATTGAATTGTTGAGCTTGAAATGGTTGCGAAGCTGTCAATCGGAGATCGATTCAGACCGACCCCAGCGGCATCGTCTCGGGCTTCTTCTATTTGTCTTGCGATTTCTTCATCGATGCGACGCTGAGACGAAAGCTGGGCGCGTTTTAGCGCCTCATTCTCGAGACGTTTATGTTGTTCTTGGAGCGATAAAGAAGGTGAAGGCAAGTTGGGGGACATGAAATTTTTGCTCTTAAGACTAGCCTCCTTTTTAGAGGGCTGATATTTATCTTTTACCTCTGGCTCTACTTCCACCGCACTTAATGTTTGCTGCATTTTGGCTAAGAGCCCCAACTTGATGGCTGCCAGTTGTTTCTCTTCCACAGGCTGTAAGATTATCCTAGAAGGCTCCCCCTGCAATTGACGGAGGTAGGCCACTTTACGCTTGATATAGTCTTTCTCTTGACTTGAAAACTCGTGTTCCTTCTTCATGAACATCACCTTTGTGTTTAGAAAAGCCCTGTAAATTCCCTAAGAAATATAATAAGGCGGATAGCGCTTTAACTATCGCCCATCGGTAATTCTATTGAAGAAGAAATTATCATGCAATTATTTTTTAATAACAGTTTGATGCAAAACTCACAAAGCAGCTATGATACAGGAAGTCATACAACACGATCTCTAAAAAGGTGGATAATTATGCCTTCTGAAGGAATCTTGTTCCTAGGATAGCAACAACCATCCCAGAGAACATCTTTTCCTATCATTCTGGATAATAAATACCCACCCCCAAATTTATTACATTCCTAAAGATTTAAACGTACCCTCATCCAGGTCCATATTAATGGTTTGACATTGCAGCTCTAGAGACACTCGCCGAATACCATCAATATAACGATTGACTATCGCTAAATCTTCTGGCCGAGCCCACATCGGTAATTTAATTGTGCTTAGATACAGCGCATCAGCAACAGGACAATCATAGGCTATACCAGGATCTTTATCATAATTACCAGGCCTATACTGACTTGGAGATTGGAATAAAGGCAATCTATGTTGAGCACACGTAGAACCCGGTGAAGATATTTCTTTTAACCCATCGTTGTGGAGACGAGCAATAAAATCCTCGCGAGATATTCCAGCGATTTTTGCATCAAAATAGAATGTGAATGCATACCAGGCAGGTTGCGTATTTTTTGTATCTGGAAAGCTAATAAAGGGTATATCGGATAGTCGCGATATAAACATTTCTGCATACAAACGCTTAAATTTTAGCCATTCATCAAGATGTGAAAATTGCTCATTAGCCATCGCAATAGAGGTCGTTATAGCTCTATTTTTGAGACCAAATCCTGTTAGTGCAATACTAAAGAATCGATGATCTTTTGGAACAATTTGTTTAGCCCTACCATTGTATTGCCCTTGCAAATTCGCTCGAATTTCAATTTCTTTATCATCGGTTAAAATAATGCCTCCTTCACCACCAGAAATAATTTTCTGTCCATTCAAACTCCAAGCTGCCGCATCACCGAAAGTCCCCACGAGCCTTCCTTTATAACGCGCCCCATGAGCATGGGAGCAATCTTCTAAAAGTTTAAGATTATTAAGACGACAAATTTCGACTATAGGATCCATATCACAGGGAATACCCCATAAATGGGTGACAATGACAGCTTTTGTTTTTAAAGTAATTTTTCTGACAATATCAGCTGGATCAATTGTTCCATTAGGTAGAGCATCACAAAATACCGGTATCACACCTAAATACATGAGAGGTGATAACGTTGCGTGAAAAGTAAACGTAGGCACAATGACTTCATCGCCCGGCATAAGACCTATTCCTTCAAACATCGCAAATATTGCATTAGTACCAGAATTAGTCACTAAAGCATATTTTCTATTGTGATAATCCGCAAAACGATCTTCAAACTCTTTAAAAATTCCAGACCGGTTATAAATTGAAATATTATTCGCGGTAAGTTGTTTTAGAACTGCGTCTTTGGTTTCTTCCGTAATTATAGGCCAAACAAAATCGGGTTGATTTAATTCTATATCGGGAACATTTTTCTTTTTAACTGATTCAGAACTCTCAGGAGAAGAAGTAAGAGATAAATCCTCTCGTTCTCTTTTTGTTCCTTGTGAAACCGGCGGTGTAAGGGATAATTTCTGTTTAATAGTCTCATGGCTATTTACAAGATAACTTCGATCTGATCGATAGGCTGCGTCGATGAGACGCACATGTTGCAAATGTGCATTATACCCTGACTTCAATTTAGGACTATTACCACGCAAATATGCAATAAAATGATTAACCATATTAATCAGAGGAATCTCGGACTGATTCATCTCACGTTTTGATACATAGATCAATTGGTTATGCATATCATAGAGCTTTATTATGTCAGGAGTTAATTTAATACAACCTTTTTGC
>CAYUMZ010000096.1:0-7080 GCA_964446105.1 uncultured Gammaproteobacteria bacterium
GTTTAGCCCCTAAACCATAAACACGCACAGCAAAAACGCCTTCAACAGGCGTATATAATCGATGAAGATGAATATTCGCTGTTGGAAATCCGATTTGTCGTCCTAATTTATCGCCGTGCGCCACTCGACCTGAAAAGGCATATCCATGCCCTAATAATTCCCGAGCGCGATCCATATTTCCTTCAATCAATGCTTTGCGAACTAAAGTACTACTAATTCTTTCACCTGCAATTTCAAAAGTAGGCATGTTCTCTACAGTAAATCCCAATCTTTCGCCCATTGCCAACAATAAATTAAAATCCCCTTTCCTTTCAAAACCAAATCGCAAATCATCCCCAACAATAATGTGTTTTACCCCTAATTTTCCAACCAAATACTCCGTAATGAATTCTTCTGCACTCACATGCGCGAATTCATGATTAAATTTTCCCACCAATAAACGATCAATTCCAATCTTGAGTAATGCTTTAATTTTTTCACGCAACCTCATTAATCGGCCTATTTTTTTGTCGCGATGAAAAAATTCATAAGGCTGGGGTTCAAAGATAATAACAACTGAAGGTAAATGAGTTTTTTGGCTGACTGATATAAGTCGTTTCAATAAAGTTTGATGCCCTTTATGAACCCCATCAAAATTTCCGAGTGTCAGCACACAGCCTTTGTGCTCGGACTTAACATTGTGCCACCCACGAATTAATTTCATTATGGTCGCTCCACAGCACCCGAGAGCGATTCGCTCACACGAAAATCACGCAATCGTAGCCCTGTCAAAAATAAACACAGCAAATACACCACAACACTCAAACTCACCCAAACTGTCAAATGCACAACGCGCACCACTTTCCCCATCGCAATCCATTCAGAAACTCCTGGAACAAAAATTAGTAACATCATGATTAATATGATATTGGCAAAACCTAATCGCAGACAATACGATTTCCAACCCGGTCTTAATGTAAAGTGCCCGACTGAATGTAAAGTATAAAATAACATACCCGCATTCAATGTTGAGGATAATGCTGTGGCTAAGGCAATTCCGGCGTGTTTTAAAGGCCAAAATAATAAGCAATTCAAAATAATATTTGTAACCAACGCAACGACCCCAATACGAACCGGCGTTTTAATGTTTTGACGAGAATAAAATCCTGAGGCCAACACTTTAACTAGCATGAAGCCAGGGACTCCAATTGAAAAAGCCATTAAACTTAAACGAGCCATCATCACATCATGTGCACCAAATACACCGCCCGAATCAAACAGGGTCGCGATTAAAGGCCCTGATAAAATAATTAATCCAACCGCAGAGGGCAATGCAATCACTAACACACAACGTAATGCCCAATCGAGTGCATTATCAAATTCCTCTTTCGATTTTTTTGCATGCGATCGAGATAAATGAGGCAAAACAACCGTCGCCAAAGCAACTCCGAATACGCCTAAAGGGAAAAAAGTGAGCTGTTGTGAATAATACAACCAGGCAATGCTGCCGTGAGGTAAAAAGGAGGCGAACAAAGTATCCATCAACAAACCAATCTGAGCGACCGATACACCAAATAATGCCGGTACCATTAATCTTAATACTCTACGCACACCACTATCTCGCCAGCCCCATCGTGGTCGAGGCAACAAGCCTTTACGCCATAAAAAGGGAATCAAAAAGAGAAATTGAATAACTCCTCCAACAAACACGCCCCAAGCCAATGATTTTACAGGAATTTTGAACCATGATGAGGCCACAACCGCAGCCCCAATGAGTGCGACATTCAACAAGACGGGATTAAACGCAGGCGCTGCAAACCGACCCACGCTGTTTAAAACAGACCCGCAAAATGCCGTTAATGAAATCAATAACAAATAAGGGAATGTCACGCGCAACATATCGCTGGCTAGAGCAAAACGGACTGGATCTTCCACAAACCCAGGCGCGAACATCATGACCAAAACGGGCGTTGCCAATTCGAGAATGAGCGTAGTGATTAATAATAAAACCGTTAAGGTTCCCGCCATTCGATCAATAAAGTCTTTGACCTCAGCCTCGCTACGCTGGGTATGATATTCAGATAAAACTGGCACAAACGCCTGAGAAAACGCGCCCTCAGCAAACAATCCGCGCATGAAATTAGGGATTTTAAACGCCAAAACAAAGGCATCAAACCCACCCACTGCCCCAAAAAAATAGGCGAAAACCATATCTCGCACAAATCCCAAAACCCGGGAAATGAACGTCATCGCAGAAAAAACGGTTGTGGATCGTAATAAACCTTTGGCCATAATCGTGCCCATTATCTTGCAATTTAAAGGATTGTGCTCAAAGGTGTACAATATCCCGGATTTTGCCAAGGCGGTCAATCTTTAGGGTAATACTGAATTTATAACAGGGGTTATTTATTAATGAAAAAACTAAGTAGCATTGGTGCGCCGTCGGCGGGATCAAATCGGGGCAACCCTATCCCCAACCCATTGCATATAAAATTGCTTGTTATGGGTGATCCAATCAGAATAGAGACCGATAGAGGATCGAGCACGCTCAAAGACTTCTTATTATCCATTTATGCAGAACAAAAAACAGAATTCGCCTTTATTCCTTCATTGTTCAACGATCATCCTATAGACAAAACGGTATCGGGACAGAGAGTACAATATCAATTGTGCACCAGTTCTGGTCAGGAAGAACATCTACATCTTCGTCGTCTGAGTTATCCAGAAACAAATGTCATTCTTCTAGCTTATCATTATAACTCTCGAGAGACTTTTAATCATGCGATGGATGAGTGGCATAAAGAAATTAAAAGCGAAATGCCTAAGGTGCCTGTGGTACTTATAGGAGTAAAAGATGACAGAATCCCAGCTTTAGCAAATTCAGTAGTTCTGACAGAAGACGCAAGAAATTCTGCCGAAGCTTGTAGTATTGATCTTTTTATGGAGTGTAGTTTAAAAGATTTGAATTCTATTAACGCTGTTTTTAATCAAGCTCTCACTTGTGTTTTATTGTCAAAAGAGGAAACAAAAAAATTAGGGTTTGTCACTTATCTGAGAGCATTAAACACAGTAGGATCAAAAAAATATCGAGAGACTTTTAGTTGTTTTTATTTTAATACTTTTGGTTTGAAGTCATTTGTGCACCAATTAAAACATCAGCAAAACCTCAGCGGAGGCGTAAATAAACTCACTGATTTGACTAAAGATGCACAGCAATGTGTTGCCAGACATTTAACGCCATCGGGTTGGTTCAGTATGCAACTGAGTTGCAGGACACTCAATCGAACGTATAACTCTGAAGGATTTTGGAACTGGAGCTTTGCACATCTTAATTTCTTGGATACTTATACACGTCAGCATCCGGAATTTCAGCGCTATCGTTTTGATCCAAAAAGTGTGGTTGTAGCACTTTCCAAACACAAAAGAGTATTCAAACAAATCTTTCGATGGGGTGTAGATCCATGGCAAATTGCACTTCTAATGGGATTGCTGGAACAAGTCAAAGCAGTGCATGGTGAGGCTACGAAAACATTACAAGATGAAAATGGCTATGGTGTTGCCCATTATTTAATCTTAGGCGAACATACAGACCTTGTTATTGCTTGGCTCAGAAGTATCAACTTTAGTATTGAACAAGATCCTGAATATCTTTTGCCTACTCTCACTGTAATCATGGGAAATAAAGAGCTGCTTCAACAGCTAGTTGAATTATTTGGCTACCAATACACTTATACCGACAAAACTCGTGCCTTCTCTCTACTTCATCCTGCAGTGGAATTTCAACAATCGGAAATAGTTCCATGGTTAACGGGAAAAGGTATTGATCCTGTAAAAGTAAGTCAATTAGGAAATATACCGAAAAGGTCTAATTTAGCTCTGATAGCGGCTAGCAATGGTTGTTGGATGCTTATTCCTGTTTTGCGCAAACTTGGTGTTGATCCCTATAGTACGCCTGAACATCAGCGTCTGATAGCACTTGCCGCTATTCGCACTAGAAATAAATCATTAGCGCTAACACTGATTAAAATATATTCATTAGATACTTTATCTGAGAAACAAACCGAAAATTCTTTTTTCTATGCGGCAATTTTGAGTGGTGATCCAGAAATTCTCGATTTCGCTCTAAGATCAGGTTGGGGCGCTTTGTCGGATCATTATCAATGTGAACCAAGACCAGGTGCCGCTCCTTTAAATAAATCCATCTATCATGTGTTGGCAGAAGCAGGTTTAGTAAATTTATTTGATTATGTCGCTGCAAAAAACCCTGCAGGTGTTTCTGTTAATGATTGTGATGGTGATGGCAATACTGCTTTATTCTACGCTGCAAAACACGGTGATCCAATAAAGTTTAGAAAACTACTGGAAAAACATTTTAGTCCTCAGGATCTTTTGGTCACGAATGTCGACGAGGAAACTATTGCACATACCGCTGCTCGTTTTGGCCATACTGAATTTGTCTATCAACTATATTTACTCTGCTTATCATTTCATTTCGATGCGAAGGCATTTTTCAACCGCATAGACAACGCACAAAATACCTTATTGCATCATGCGATGGATGGTGGTGCTGTTAAACTCTCAATTTGGCTAGTGAGAGAATTAGATTTTTCACCAACGGCATTCGAATTTCAACAACAAATTCCTTTAAGAATTCTTGCCAATAGAGCTATTCTCCACCCAGCTTACCGAATTCATTTCGCAAATATGGTAAAAGCCATGATTCCAGCTGGTTTAATGGACGTTGATTGTCTGACTGAATTTCCCGATTATAAAAATGAAACTATTGAAGATGTTATGTTAGATGCCGATACCGCAGATTTCTACGAAAAACTATGCGATGAGCTCAAATTAATGATCAGTAGTACCGACACCTTAGTTTTAGAATAACACGTATAAGGTGTCAGACCGTAGTTCTGAAACCACCTCATTCCAAACTGAAATAAAAAACGAGGATAATCTCCAGAAAGAGGAGGCTAATTAACATTGCCAATAATTTTAACATCGAATGTTTTCTTTTGCGTTGATTTAAAGTCTTTTTTGAATCCACGCTGCTACGCGGATTGAGGCTATTCCAATCATCGTTAGGCATAGTACACCTCTCCTTCGCTTCACACCAATCGCACCTTATATGATCATTATAGCATATTCTAAGGAATCTAAAGTTGGCTACCGAACCTAGCCTCGATCATTCAATACCCAGATTTTGAACAATGATTATTAAAATTTTGCGGATCTTCTAAAAATGGCGAATGACTTGTTGACTGCATAAAGATCGGACTATCTATGAAAAATCATTGATATTAATTTTCAACACCAGAATAGTGATAAAATAATTTCTGAACACTTGTTAATGTAGACGGGTTGACAATCTTTAATAACCTGTTCTTGATACTGCCCTGGCAATGGTTGCACGCGAACTTCGGCATTGACAATCAATTGGATTCCTCACGAGAATATTCATATTCGCCAAATAACCGGGTTATCACTGCGCGCCTTTTCTAATGCGCGCAATGATTAGGCAATTTTTAATGACTACCTACGTGAACCCAGGATCCTCATTTATGGATATACGCTTTCTGATATGCCTCAATAAGTAGTCGATCCATCATGAATTCATCAGCTATAGCATTATCACCCATCACATTCCTCGCATAATCTTCCAGAACTCGCGCGCGTTGAGGATCATAATCATCCTCGTGAGGTTCTGCCGTATTTTCAATATTTACAGCAATATCCTCATCAACAGGTTTATCACCGTCTTTATCTGATAGTGAATTTACAGCGAAAAAAGATCCGCCAAAATTTGTAGTTTCAGAACCATTTCTATTAATAGGCCGTTCGCCACCTTCCTGATCATGAGTATTACCTTGGTTGCTATCCAATTTACGTGCTGCAGAATCCAGCTCATTTGTCTTTTTCATATCAAAATCTCCTCTATTAAAAAATAGAATTACGTTAAATAATAAATGTAAATAGCCCTAAAAAGGCTCTTAATAAGAGGTAAAATGATTGGCGTTCAAACCCGCCAAGAAGAATTAGAAAAATAGTGATCTAAAAGTGATTTTAATTTCGGAGAAATTTGTTTTAAGCTATTGGATCCACGTGTAATTTTTGTGATACTTGCTTGATATTTTTCAGCGATGTCTCTTTGTGTTTTCTGCTCGACCATTAATTCTCGGACCAATAGGCATCTCAGGGCTACGTCTTCGCGCTCTGTTTGAGTCAGTAATAACTCAAGTAGATCACTCAGCAAACCTTTCTGACTTGCTAGCTCTAATAGCTGAACAAATGTTTTCAGCCCTATTTTGTAATGTGTTTCGTTCATGATATAGCCTCGTACTTTTGTAACGTTACAGCATTACATCGTATTTGTCAACTACTTATCATGGTTTTTAGCAGAAAATCCTATGAAACCGTATCTTTTTACTGTTACAAGTTGACCCTAACTGTTATGATGTTATAGTGTTGTGGATATTATATGGCCTTGTATAGACCTTAAAATTTTCAATACGGAGCGGGCGATGAGTAGAAAGAGCGTTTTACCGACTATTATGTTATTAGCACCTTTCGTGTTTAGCTTCGCTTTTGCGATGGATATTTACATTCCCGCTATCCCCAAAATGAAAGAAGTATTTAATACGAGCCAGGAAAATATACAGCTCACATTAAGCCTTTTTATGTTAATGAGTGGAGTGGGCCAGTTAGTCTTTGGACCTATCACAGATCAGTTTGGCCGACGCAGTTTAGCCTTATTGAGTGTTGTTTTTTTTATTTTGGGCTCTGGGCTGTGTGCAACTGCTAATTCTATTCAACTGCTGATCGTCGCAAGGATGTTTCAGGCTTTTGGTGGATGTGGGATGCTCGTTGTCGCTTTTGCCTCGGTGCGCGATCAATTTTCTGGCAATGAGGCAGCTAAAGTCTATAGTTTTCTTAATTGTGCTATAGGATTGTCGCCTCTTTTTGCCCCCATAATTGGCAGTTATTTATTTTATTGGTTCGATTGGCGCGCTGGATTCATTTTTCTAACGGCCATGAGTTCTCTCCTATTCATCCTCGTCTCCTTTAAAATACCGGCAACGCTACCTTGTGAATATATTGTAT
>CAYUMZ010000097.1:0-7068 GCA_964446105.1 uncultured Gammaproteobacteria bacterium
TTACTGATTGCCTTAAAAGCAGACTGTGCCTTATCAAGTTTAATTTCAAAGTTCTTTTTATCAATACGTTCAAGACAAGCATGGATATCTTTTTTGAAATTTTCTATATTAACTTTCTTTCCTCCAGATATTGTAACTTCAGAAGGAAGACGATCTACAGGTACGCCTTTCTTTTCAGCTTCTTTTTCCAGATTTCGAATATTATAGAGTATTTTCAAAGCTTTTTCCCTTGATCCTTCGAGTTCTTTTGCTGATGTCGCTTTTTCAATAGCCCTTTTTACTTCATCCACCTCATTAGACCAATGAGTGAAATTCTCGCCAAAAGTAAGTTTACGAGGTGATGGTATAGGAGGATTTGGACGCTGTTTTTCCTTGGTTGAGATTTGAGCTTCTGTGATATCTTCTCTATTTTTTCTCACTCCTGCTGATTCTGGTCGAGGCGCGACCGTTGGCCGAACAAGCGCATTTACTTTTTTAGCTAAATCATTTGTAATTGATTTTTCTAGATCGATAACATGCCTCATAGCAGAAAAAATTCTCTCTATATAGTGCCCCCAAGGCAAGGCTTGTTTAAATTCATCTGTTTGACTTTCTTTCTGAAGCGAAACGTATCTACTCTCGAGATTTGTCGTCATGGCTTTCAATTTATATATTTTTTCACTCAATAGTTTTTTATCATCATTATTTAATTCTTCCTTTTCCAGCAGCTCCCCAATTTCTCGATGTAATTGTTTAAAGGCATCAGCATTATAAAATAAATTGTTGTCTCTAAAACCATAGATTTGAGATTCTTTCAAATATCTTGAATCGTAAGATACTAGATTTTTAACTAGTGCTTCTGCTGCATCCATACGAATCCGACTAACCTTGCCTCTGTCAATATTAAGAATCTCGTCCAATTTTAGTATCACGCCTTCATCTTTTGAGTTACTCATCATTGTCTCCAAACACTAATATTCCTAACTACAATTATAGCCTATTACAGCAATGAAAGAGGTTGGCAAAGAAAGAAGGCTGGAAACCAGGGTTAGCGGCGTTCTTGGAAGAAAGCCTGTAGAAGCCTGATGCTTTGGGCTGCATATGGCCCCTGAGCCCACTGGAGCTTATGGTTATGATAAGGAGCCTCTAGGAGGGGTATAGCAGAGCATATAGCCCCGGTTTTGGCGTCTTGAGCAGCAAAAACCAATCGCTGGACACGAGCATGGATGATAGCCCCTACACACATTGCGCAAGGCTCTAAAGTGACATAAAGGGTGGTATTCACTAAACGATAATTGCCGATTGATTGTGCTGCAGACCTTATGGCCATTATTTCAGCGTGAGCGGTTGGATCAGAAAGTGATATAGGTTGGTTATAACCTTCACCTATAATCTGATTATCTTTAACAAGTACTGCACCCACAGGAACTTCATTGACTGCATAAGCCTGATTAGCTAATTCCAATGCGCGAGACATAAATTTCTCATCGACTGTCTGAAACTCCAATTCAGTCTTGTCAGAATTTTCATGTGTATGAACACAATTATGTTCACGTTGAAACATATTCTCATTTCCTCAAGCAAGGAAGGGGTCAGGCCTAACATTGAAACCAGGTCCAATTGGACCTAGTTTCAATGTTAGGCCTGACCCCTTCCTTATTGTTTATTCCCACTCAATTGTTGCGGGTGGCTTACCTGAAATATCGTAAACGACTCGTGAAATACCTTTTGTTTCGTTGATAATTCGTTGAGCGACTTTATCTAATAAATCATGAGGTAATTGCGCCCAATGTGCGGTCATAAAATCGATCGTCTCTACTGCACGAAGTGCAATAACAAAATCGTATTTTCGAGCATCTCCCATAACACCAACAGAGCGCACAGGTAGAAACACTGCAAAAGCCTGGCTCACTTTATCATAATAATCAGCACGACGTAGTTCTTCGATAAAAATCGCATCGGCTTTACGCAATAAATCGGCATATTCTTTTTTCACTTCGCCTAATATTCTTACACCCAAACCTGGCCCTGGGAATGGATGTCGATAAACCATATCATACGGCAATCCCAATTCTAAACCGATTTTTCGTACTTCATCTTTAAATAATTCACGTAAAGGCTCAATAAGTTTTAAGGACATTTCCTCGGGCAATCCACCGACATTATGATGTGATTTTATGACGTGTGATTTCCCAGTCTTCGATGCTGCTGATTCTATGACATCAGGATAAATTGTACCTTGAGCAAGCCATTTTGCATCGGCAATTTTAGCGGCTTCAGCTTCAAAAATGTTGATAAATTCTTTTCCAATAATTTTTCGTTTTATTTCGGGATCTTCTTGGGCTGCTAATTGTTTTAGAAATTGTTCTTCTGCATTCACACGAATAACTTTAATTCCAAAATGATTTTGCATGACAGACATGACTTGATCACCTTCGTTGAGTCGAAGTAATCCTGTATCAACAAAAACGCACGTGAGCTGATCACCAATCGCTCGATGTAATAATGCGGCAACAACTGAAGAATCGACACCACCTGATAATCCTAAAATCACTCGCTCAGCACCTACTTGTTGTTGAATTCGCTCGATGCTGTCTTCAATAATATGCGCAGATGTCCATAATGCCTCACATCCACAAATTTCGCGCACAAAACGGGTTAAAATGCGTAACCCTTGTCGCGTATGAGTCACTTCAGGATGAAATTGCAATCCATAAAAATGCCGCTCGGAATCTTCCATCGCTGTAACAGGACAAGAAGATGTTTCTGCAATGGTAATGAATCCGGGTGGTGTTACATTCACACGATCGCCGTGACTCATCCACACATCTAATAATACATCACTTCCCTGAATTTGATCTTCAATTCCAGAAAGCAAAACAGATTTGTTACGAACTCGAACTTGTGCATAACCAAATTCTCGATGTGTAGGCGATTCAACTTCACCCCCTAATTGCGCTGCCATCGTTTGCATGCCATAACAAATGCCTAAAACAGGAACTCCTAATTCAAATACACATTGGGGTGCACGAGGCGTAGTTTCTTCCAGAACGGTTTCTGGACCCCCGGATAAAATAATCCCGTTCGGTCGAAATTCTTCTATTTCCTTAGGATTAACATCAAAGGGCATAATTTCACAATACACTCCAATTTCTCGCACTCGTCGAGCGATTAACTGTGAATACTGTGAACCGAAATCAAGAATTAAAAATCTTTCATTATGAATATCAACTTTCACGTATTTTTATTCCTATTTATTTTCGATAGAATAATTGGGTGGCTCTTTTGTGATGACGACATCATGTACATGGCTTTCTCGCATACCCGCTGTTGTTATTCGAACAAATTGAGATTTTGATCGCATTTCTTCTATATTTTTACTGCCTGTATATCCCATGCTGGCTCGAAGACCTCCGATTAATTGATGAGTGACAGCAACAAGCGTTCCTTTATACGCAACACGTCCTTCAATCCCTTCGGGTACTAACTTTTCCATTTCGATTTCGCTGTCTTGAAAATATCGATCACTGGAACCAAATCCACCCGACATCGCACCGACTGAACCCATTCCACGATACGATTTATACGAACGGCCCTGAAATAAAACAACTTCACCCGGTGCTTCTTCAGTTCCTGCAAACATACTACCTATCATCACAGAATGCGCTCCTGCAGCGATGGCTTTACTTAAATCACCCGAATAACGAATCCCACCATCGGCAATAATTGGAATACCTGATCGTCTTAATGCTTCAGCAACATTTGCAACGGCAGAAATTTGAGGCACACCTACTCCTGCAATAATTCGAGTTGTGCAAATTGATCCTGGACCGATCCCCACTTTTACCGCATCAGCCCCAGCTTTTTTCAATGCTAAAGCAGCTTCTGCGGTTGCAATATTTCCACCGATCACTTGGATAGTTGGATAATGTTTTTTTATCCATTTAACGCGATCTAAAACACCTTGTGAATGACCGTGTGCAGTATCCACGACGATAACATCAACACCAGCTGCTACTAATGCAGCGACTCGTTCATCGGTATCTTTTCGAGTTCCTACAGCAGCACCCACTCGTAATCGCCCTGCCTCATCTTTACACGCATACGGTTTTTCTTTTGCTTTCATAATATCTTTTACAGTTACCATTCCACCTAATTGAAAATCTCCTTTTACAATAAGGATTTTTTCAATGCGATGTTTGTGCAATAAATGAATTATTTCTTCGCGGCTCGCACCTTCTTGTACCGTGACCAATTTTGATTTATGCGTCATTAATGCAGAAACGGGTTGTGATAAATCGGTTGCAAATCGCACATCACGATTTGTTATAATGCCCACTAATTTATCACCATCAACGACAGGCATTCCTGAAATATTATACGCGCGAGTAAGTTCAAGTAATTCTTGGACCGTGGTATTCGGTGATACCGTGATGGGATCTTTAACAACACCACTTTCAAATTTCTTTACGCGTCGAACTTCTTGAGCCTGCTGTTCTATAGACATACTTTTATGCAGAATACCAATCCCACCTTCTTGGGCAATCGCAATGGCTAGTTTTGCCTCAGTTACGGTATCCATGGCCGCTGAAACAATAGGGATATTGAGGGAAATTCCGGTCGTCAATTGAGTAGTCAGATCGACATCTTTAGGCAGCACCGTCGAATGCCCAGGCACCAGCAACACATCGTCAAAGGTTAAAGCCTGTTCTAAAATTCGCATCGGTACCCCCAATAAAATCATATTAACTTGGTATTATTGCATAAATTGCCTTCGAATGCCACAAAGTCACTGGGCAAATTGTCAGCTTGCCTAAACCATAGCCATATAGGTGCTCAAGAGCAAAGTGAAAAGAAAGAATCATATTCTATCAAGCATGAGGTATGCCAAATATAGGCTTCTGAGAATAAAGATTGAGTCATTGGATGATTGGAATTCGGTCTAACATTGAAACTATTGTTACTGAAGCTGGTTTCCATATTAGACCTATTGTCATCTTTTCATGAATAACATCATGTTTTCCTATCTAACAAACGTAGTTCTTGATCATATCTATCAGAATCATAGTTGATCAATTTTTCGGAAGATAGTGAATTTTTACAATCGAGCGCTATCGTTAAATTGGGATCAAGCTCAAGGGCAAGGTCTAAATGAGCTAATGCTTTTTTTCTTTCGTCACTTCCCAGCCGAGATAAAATTTGTGCACTATAAGCATATGCATGTGAAAGAATTCTTTTTTCTTCAGCAGTTAAGTTACTAATCGATTCACCTGAAGCTAAAGCTATCACTTTTTCAAAGTGAATCAATGATTGGGTGTATTCTTTACGATTAATTTTAGAAACTCCTTCATTCAACTCTTGTCTGAGCAAGGCATCGTACGCATTACGTCTAGCACGAAATTCTTGCAAGAGAGATTTATGCTCTGCTATCAAAGATTTTTCCGGTAATGAAATAGGCATTACTATTGTTGAAGCGCTTCGTTTGGCAGAGTGGAATCCAAAAAAGTTGGCCTGAGCTTCTGAATTTCCTAAAAATCTAATTAACCTTGACTTTTTCATGTTGCTTACTCCTAAGTTAGATGTGCGAGATAAACTAGCCTGATCAACCTTGTCTATGCTCAAAGCAGTTGAGATTTCGTTTTTTGAGCAGCCTTTATATTTAAACAAGGTCAAATAAAAGTTGATAAACAGGAATCGCAGTAACGCCGTCAACTTTCCCTACCTGACCTTTCGTTAAAATAATACTATCCTTGAAATGCTGGAGGGTTTTAAGATCGGCAGGCTTAATTTGATTAGCCCACTTCACCTCAATCGCCTGATATTGTTTATTGTTGATAATACGAATAACATCAACTTCACCCTGGCCTTTGAAATAAAAGGTTCTGCCCAAACGGTGACAATGGCTTGCTACGCAGGCTTCAACTAACATTGTTTCTGTCGCTTCATGATTTAGCATGCCTTCTTTTACTAACCAACTATGAACAGCTCTGTAAATGAATGGGTCAAGAAAATGAAATTTGCGATCTTTTCTTGGAAAGCCTTGTTTTTTATTTTGATCAAAGGATTGCAAACTAAATATCGCATCCATTCGCTCTAATAATCGAATATAATCAATACAAGTGTCTTTTTTCATTAAGCCAATTTTTGCTGAAATTCCTGAGTAAGACACACTTGATACGCCTATCGTAAGCAATGCAGTCAGCACTGTTAATAAATACTCTTCACTTTTACCGCGCTTTAAAAAATCACCACGTATCCATTGCTGGTATGTCGTGTATGTCGCTGCTGATACACTACCATTTTTCTCTAGATCATTGATTGCACGTAAATAACCTCCACAAATCAAATAATCATCAAACAATTGTCTTAACTTTTCTTCAGTGACTTTTTCTGTCTTTTCCCGTAATTTTACATACTCACGAAAAGATAATGGATATAAGTGGAAATCAACTACATCTGCTTCACCCCGTCTCCCTGGAAAACTCATGGCAGCTTCTTTCAATATTAACGTATCAGAACCTGTTAATATACAGACGCCGTGATGAAAGTAACCTGCATCTGCCAAACCTTTAATAACTCTATCCCAATCTTTAACAAAAGTGACTTCATCAATAATAATCAAAAAATTTTCATGCATAATGTTGTCAAGCAAATCACGGATAGTGGCACTTAACTCTTTGGCATCAAATATCTGATCACACGCCAAATAAAAAATATGCGTCGGTGGTAATAATTTCTTCTTTAAGCAATGTCGAATCAGTAATTTACATGATGTTGATTTCCCAACTTGTCTCCCACCTGAAAGAATATAGATACCAGATACTGCCAAATTAAGTGCTTTCCACCAATCCAAAGGATGATTTAGCTTCATATCTGCTAGCTTTGTAAGATGCGGATCTTGCTCTTCAAAACTCTTGAGACTCTCTTTAAATCGGTTATGTTGTTGCAGCTGGCTAGGCATAGTTAACTCCTCTTAACTAATGACATGATATACCCACTGGACAAATTTGTCCAATGCTCATTGGACAAATTTGTCCGATACGCTGAAATCATTGCCACATAGACACCCAAGTGTACAATGAAAGAAAA
>CAYUMZ010000098.1:0-7020 GCA_964446105.1 uncultured Gammaproteobacteria bacterium
GCGAGATCTTCTCGAAGCTGGTGTGCATTTTGGGCATCAAACCCGTTACTGGAACCCCAAAATGGCTCAATATATTTTCGGCACACGTCTGAATGTTCATATTATCGATTTAGAAAAAACCCTTCCAATGTTCAAAGAAGCATTAAATTTTGCTTCAAGCATTGCATCGAAAAAAGGGAAAGTGTTATTTGTTGGTACTAAAGATGTTGCTTCGAATATTATTCGTGAACATGCAACTCGTGCGGGCATGCCCTTTGTCGACCATCGATGGTTAGGTGGAATGCTGACAAACTATAAAACCATTCGACAATCGATTCGCCGACTTCGTGATCTTGAAAAATTAATGGAAAGCCCACGATTTCAAGGATTTACAAAAAAAGAACGGCTTACACTGACACGCGAAAAATCTAAACTTGATCAAAGTTTGGGTGGTATCAAAGATATGGGCGGATTGCCGGATGCTTTATTTATCATTGACGTAGGCAATGAGAGCATTGCAATTGAAGAAGCTCGAAAATTAAGCATTCCTGTTATTGGTATTGTTGATACAAACAATTCTCCTGATTTTATTGATTATATTATTCCTGGTAATGATGATTCAATTCGTTCAATTCAAGTGTATTGCAAACATTTGGCGGATGTAATTATCACCGCACGTGAAAAAGTCGCTGCATCAGAGCCTAAACAAGTAGAAAAACCCAAACCTGAAGTGAAGAAAAAAGAGGAAACTAGCGCACGTAAAGTGGTTACTAAAAAACGTGAGGAAGCGCCTGTAAAAGAAAGCGCTGAAACAAAAGCATCGGCTGCAACCAAGTCTGAGAATAGTCAATCAGCTGAGGGTGAAAAAAACACCGTGACTAAAAAACCAGGTGTGAAAAAAACCGTGGTGAAAACGGCTGCTCCTAAAACGTCTGCGAGTAAAACGGATGAGCCAAAAGCAAAGCCAAAATCCTCAGATAAACCTTCTTCAGCCAGTTCTGAAGTTTCTGATACCTCTTCTGGAGAATAATGATGAAAATTACTGCTGCGCAAGTGAGTGAATTACGTGAACGTACTGGTGCTGGAATGATGGAATGTAAAAAAGCTCTGGTTGAATCAAATGGCGATATCGAAGCTGCCATTGAAGCTATGCGAAAAGCAGGTGCTGCAAAAGCTGATAAAAAAGCGGGTCGAATTGCTGCAGAAGGTACCATTATTATCAAGCTTACTGCGGATAATAAAACAGCCATTATTATGGAAATTAATTGTGAAACAGATTTCGTTGGACGTGATGAAAGCTTTTTGCAATTTGCGAATAATGCTGCAGAACAAGCATTAGCTGCGAAAGAAACGAATGTCGATGCTGTTGGGAATTTACCGATTTCCGCAGGATCTTCAGCAACCGTTGAGCAAACTCGACAAGAATTGGTGGCGAAAATTGGTGAGAATATTCAAATTCGTCGAATTAAAATATTATCTTCTGATCATCCTATCGCTCAGTATCGTCACGGCAATAAAATTGGTGTGCTTGTAAAATTAGATTCTAGTAATGAAGACTTAGGAAAAGATATTGCAATGCATGTTGCTGCTTCACGTCCTGAAGCCATATCACCCGATGAAATATCTGCAGATATTATTGCAAAAGAGCGTGAAATTTTCTCTGCGCAAGCTGCCGATAGCGGAAAACCTCCCGAAATTATTGCAAAAATGATTGATGGTCGAATTTCTAAATTTGTTAATGAAATTAGTTTATTAGGACAGCCGTTTATCAAAGACCCTTCTATTTCTGTAGGGAAATTATTGGATAATTCGAAGTCAAAAGTACTCGCTTTCGAACGATTTGAAGTGGGCGAGGGAATAGAAAAGCGTGAAGATAATTTTGCTGAAGAAGTTATGGCCCAAGTACAGGGAGCTCAGTAATGTCCGAAAAGCCGTTGTATCATAGAGTATTACTCAAACTCAGCGGTGAAGCCTTAATGGGCAACAGTAATTTTGGTTTAGATCCTGCAGTATTGCATCGTCTAGCTCAAGAAATTAAAGAAGTGATCGCGTTAGGCGTGCAAGTCGGCATTGTTGTAGGCGGCGGTAATTTATTTCGCGGTGCAGCACTTTCCAAAGCAGGATTAGATCGAATTTCGGGTGATTACATGGGTATGCTCGCAACAATGATGAATGCCATTGCAATGCGGGATGTTTTTGAAAATAACGATATCGATACGCGTGTTTTATCTGCCATACCAATGAGTGGAATGGTTGATCATTATGATCGTCGAAAAGCCATTCACCATTTACAGAGTGGTCGTGTGGTTATTTTTGCAGCGGGAACGGGCAATCCGATGGTAACAACGGATTCAGCCGCGAGCTTGCGTGGCATCGAAATTGGTGCAGATGTTATTCTTAAGGCAACGAATGTTGATGGCGTTTATTCTGCTGATCCCATGATTGATAAACAGGCGACTTTATATAAACGTGTCACGTATCGTGAAGTGTTAAACAAAGAATTACGCGTGATGGATTTAGCGGCATTTTGTCAATGTCGAGATCAAAACATCGCGTTGAGAGTTTTCAATATTGCTGTTCCAGGAAATATCAAGAAAGTGATTCTTTCTGAAGATATTGGAACATTGGTAGAACGAGGAGAGGAATAATGGTTAATGCTTTAGTGCAAGATACTGATCAGCGTATGCATAAATGCATCGATGCGTTGAAATTAGAACTCACGCGCATTCGCACCGGACGTGCCAATACGGGCATTATTGAACATGTGAAAGTCTCTTATTATGGAAATGACACACCCTTAAACCAAGTCGCTAATATTGCAGTAGAAGATGCAAGGACCTTGACTGTCACACCGTGGGAAAAAAGCATGGTGCCTACTATCGAAAAAGCCATTTTAAATGCAGATTTGGGATTGAATCCTGTAACGGCAGGTTCGGTGATTCGTGTTCCTTTACCTCAATTAACAGAACAGCGAAGAAAAGAATTAATTAAAATAATTCGTGATGAGGGCGAAAAATCAAAAGTGGCTGTCAGAAATATTCGACGTGATGCCAATACCAGCATTAAAGATTCATTAAAGGCAAAAACCATTACTGAAGATGATGAGCGTCGTGCTGAAACTGAAATTCAAAAAGTTACCGATAAATATATTAGTGAAATTGATAAAGTTATCGGCACAAAAGAAGCTGATTTGATGGAGATTTAAGTGGTTTCTCACTTAAGACCAGAACATTCTATTGGACAACCAAGGCATGTTGCTATTGTGATGGATGGTAATGGTCGTTGGGCAATGCAAAAACAATTACCTCGAATTGCTGGGCATGAAGCTGGAGCCAAATCCGTTAAACGAATTGTAGAGCATTGTTCAAATTTAGGTATTGAAGTGCTCACCTTATTTGCTTTCAGCCGGGAGAATTGGGGGCGTCCTAGTGAGGAAGTAAGCGCATTAATGCGATTATTTCTTCAAACTCTACACAATGAAACCGAATCTCTGCGTGAAAAAAATATCCAAATTCGTTTTATTGGTGACCGCAAGGCATTTTCAGTTGAATTACAAGCGGAAATGCGTCAAGCAGAGCGAGTCACTAAAGAGAATGATGGATTAATTTTAGTGATTGCTGCCAATTATAGTGGTCGTTGGGACATAGTCAATGCAGCGATGAAATTGTCGAAAGATGTATTATCTAACGAAGCCGATATTACCGCAATCGATGAAGAAGGTTTTGCGGCGTATTTATCTATGTCAGATCTTCCTGAGCCCGATTTATTGATTCGAACCAGTGGAGAAGTTCGCATTAGCAATTTTCTTTTGTGGCAAATTGCGTATGCGGAGCTTTATTTTACGGATATTTTATGGCCCGATTTTGGCCCTGCAGAATTAGACAGTGCGGTTCAAGAGTTTGCTTCACGTAAGCGTCGATTTGGATTAACAAACGAACAGCTCACTCAGGCTGAAGTATGCTAAAAAGAATTATTACCGCTGCAATTTTATTACCACTTGTCGTTGTAGCCATCTTTATGCTTCCTCCCGTTCCATTTATTGCCATTAGTGCGGCATTATTTATTCTTGCTTCCTGGGAATGGTCGAGATTGACAGGGTGGAATGCGTGGTATTCTCGTTTAATTTTTGTTGCAGGATTTATTTTTTTAGAAGCAATGATCCTTCACCCAACAGGTGGCGCGTTAGTGACGCTTTTCTCCTATCATTTTAGCTTAATTTATTGGCCTTTAGTGTTGTTGTTAGTTTTAACGTACCCAAAAACAGAATCTTATTGGGGAAAAAGTCGATTATTCCGCAGCATTATGGGATATTTATCTATGCTCCCGTGTTTTTATTTGCTCACTAAATTTGCTACTGAACAATTTCCGCGTGAGATGTTATTGTTGTGTTTAGTCTTTATTTGGGGCGCTGATTCAGGCGCTTATTTTGCAGGAAAACGTTGGGGAAAAACGTCGTTAATACCTGATGTAAGCCCCAAAAAAACTGTTGAAGGGTTATTAGGCGCATTATTCACAGGATTTCTCATCGTACTCATCGTATTCGTATTATCAGAAACGCTACTTGTCTGTACCAACGGCGCTTGTAAATTATCGTATATTAAATTTGGCACCGGCGAAGAAAGTTTCTTAATATTAATGGTCATCGCTTTATGGACTATTTTAGCCTCTGTTTTAGGGGATCTCTCCATTAGCATGTTCAAACGTAATGTCGATCTCAAAGACACCGGCAACATTCTTCCCGGCCATGGCGGCATTCTCGATCGTATCGATAGTATGCTTCCTGCGCTCCCTATTTTTGTGCATTTTACATTGTATTGATTGGTATTTTTCTAAGCCATTATAAATGTCTCTAGAACATCTTTGGGAAGTGGGGCGTCAAAATTCTTGCAGATATTAATAAGACCTTTGAGTTGTCCACCTTCCCTTGGCGTTATTTTTTCACTGTATTTTTTTAGCTGAACAACGGGTACGCCTGCTTTGGATATAATCACTGTTTTTCCCTCTAATGTGTCATTGATTAACTTTGAAAAATGCAATTTGGCATCATGTATATTTACTATGGTCATAATGATTACCTACTAAAGTATCTCTAATCACGAGTATAATAGAATATGATTACTTAGTTAATAGGGTTCTACTTATTAGTAGATAATGAAGCTCTCAATCAAAGAGTCAAATCTCAATTTGACGATTGTTCTCTTTACCGAGACCTTTATTGATTCCTCAATACACCCGTAAAAAATTTCGTGATTCGATGACAGTGATAATATTCAATGAGTAGCTCAGCTTCTTCTTTAGTCAGTTTGGGAATATCTTCTTGCTCCATACGTAAGCTTTCTACCAACGGTTCAATATTCCGCCAATTTTTTTTATAACAATATACGTAGTCTGCGATAGCTCTCCAAGGAGAGGCCATTAAATATACTGCATCGCCATCAACTACTCGCTGAACTAAGCACATAAGATTTTTTGAAGGTACGGTCATGTAAGAGTAATCACCTAATGGCGTGCTAAAATAATTTCGACGTCTTGCAGTCACAGAGGTGACAACTTTAACGCCTTCAGGAATTAATCCGTGAAAAGACAATGCGGATTCCATGCTGATCAGGGAAGGTCCGTAAATCCTATCGGCCAGCACATAAGGATGAGGTTTCTCACGTGCCAAAGTTTCATTTAGGCAATACAATCCCCGTCGAACTCTGATTAATAATCCCTTAGCCGCAGCCCTCTTAATCTTCGCATAGCGACTATCTTCACTACCTTCAAAAAGGTATTTCAACTCCGTTTGAGTAGGATAGAGTGTTTTTAAATGCTGTAAATCAGCATAAAGGGCAAAACTCATAGAGTCTCCTGCAAGTAACTGTCGATTTGTGACAGTATAATGCAATTTTAGTAGAGACTTATAGATTTGCAAGTAACTGTCATAATATGACAGTTACTTGCAAGATATATTTAAAGACGCAGTGCCTTTAATATAGTCGGAACTATGTTAAACTAACTTTTTTGTTTGAGTGGCTCAAGAATGCAAAATATTACCTTACTAGGCGCAACAGGATCTATTGGAAAGAGTACACTAGATATTCTTTCTAACCATATTGATAAATATAGTCTTTTTTCGGTCTGTTCGAATTCTGATGTTGAAGGGTTATTTAAGATATGCGTTGAATGGGAGCCCCGTTTTGCGGTGATGGCAGATGTTGCAGCGACTGAACAATTACAGAGTAAAGTTCGAGCGGCTGGTCTTGCTACTGAGGTTTTAGGGGGTGAGGAAGGGCTAGTCAAAGTCAGTGAGCACCCAGAGGTTGATTGTGTGGTAGCGGCGGTTGTTGGTGCGGCAGGTTTGGTGCCCACTATTGCTGCAGCGCGTGCCGGTAAGCGCCTCTGTTTGGCGAATAAAGAAACGTTGGTGATGGCCGGGCAGTTCTTCATGCAGGCGGTAGAAGAGGGGAATGCAACCTTAATTCCCGTGGATAGTGAGCATAGTGCGTTATTTCAGTCTATGCCACCGGGATATCGGACAGGAACAACGCCTGAAGGCGTTGAAAAATTAATATTGACGGCATCAGGTGGGCCTTTTCGAGGCTGTTCACTGGATCAACTCAAAGACGTTACTCCGGCTCAAGCCATTGCTCATCCAAACTGGAATATGGGGCCGAAAATCTCCGTTGATTCTGCAACCATGATGAACAAAGGCTTAGAAATTATCGAAGCCCATTGGCTGTTTCATATGCCGTGTTCCAAAATTGAAGTGCTGATTCATCCTCAAAGTATTATTCATTCGCTCGTAGAATATTCTGATGGTTCCCAGGTGAGTCAATTGGGTACTCCCGATATGCGGACGCCTATCGCGTGTGCCTTAAGTTGGCCTGAAAGAATTCGCACACCTGTCACCAAATTGGATTTAGCTAAAATAGGACAGTTGGCGTTTTTTGAACCCGATTTAACGGTTTTTCCGTGTTTGAGATTAGCCTTTCAAGCGATTAATTTAGGAGGTGCCGCCCCGGCCATTTTAAATGCGGCTAATGAGGTTGCCGTGGCGAG
>CAYUMZ010000099.1:0-7000 GCA_964446105.1 uncultured Gammaproteobacteria bacterium
GCCTATAATGCCTTGCGCTCATAAAACTTTACAGAATGGAGACTTTACCCAATGAAAGCAGAAAAAGAGGAGATATCTCAAGAGGGTGCAATTAATGGCCACGATAATGAAGCCGAAATGCCTCAAGGCGAAATAGATCAAGAGCCTATTGATTCTAGAATGCTTACTCCTGAATGGCTGTTCACTCAAGTGGCATTGAAGTCTCTCATAGATAATGACGATATTGAGTACGCTCGTTCGTTTGCTTACGCAGCCCTAAGTGCGAGCAATATGAATGGAGTAAAATTTAAAAATAAAGATGACGTTATCAAATACATTAAAAATATTTTAGATCAGCATGTAGCCGATAGGAATCTAGCTCATGAAGGTATAAAAAAATTACAATGTGAGCGAGAATCATTTGAATGTGAGAAAAAAGAAAAAGAAGAAGAACTGAAGATAGAAATGCATGAATTTGCAAAAGATCAAATGAATCTTAAAAATGAATATAAAGCTATTGCCGTTGAAAGAGAAGCTTTAATTAATGAGCGAGGTCAGTTTCAAGCTCATTTAAAAAAAGAAAATCACAGATTAAAGGAATTGAGTTTAGAGTTAGAAACTCAAAAGGCAGATTTGGCAATAGAGCGGATGCGATGGCAAATAAATCAAGATATTCGAGCGGCAACTGAGAAGCAAATTCAAGCAGAGCGAGAAAAACATATGCAGCATCTCTTGGTCGATCAAAGACAAGCGGAAGCTAATGAAAGAGAAGCTTTAATTAATGAGCGGGATCAGTTTCAAGCTCATTTAAAAAAAGAACATCAGAGACTAGAAGAGTTGAGGTTAGAGTTAGAAAATCAAAAAACAGAATTGGCAAAAGAGCGGGAGCGATGGCAAAGAAATCAAGCTGCTCAGGCAGCAGATGAGAAGCAAATTCAAGCAGAGCGAGAAAAACATGCGCAGCATGTCTTGATCGCCCAAAAACAAGCCGAAGCTATGAAACAAATGAATCCATGCCAGCGTGTCAATCAGCGAGGTGAAGAAGTTGAGAAACAATTGAGTAAGGATAAAATCATACAATTCTTAACTCATGTATACCGGGGCAATTTAGAGTATGTTGAGAAGTTTTTAATTCATGATAAAAAGTTTGCGTCAGCACAAGGCGATATAACCGACTTATATGGTAGAAAGTTTAAGCAAGTCATGGCTTTTCAATATGCATATTGGGCGATGGATATAGAAATGTGTGAGTTGATCCTGAGATACTTGCCTCAAGAAGAGGCTAGAGACCAGTTGATTGTGTTGAAAGTACTACGATCTGATATATTGAAAGCTAATGGATCACATTACAGCTCGCAGGCTTATCTTGTAGCCATCAAGAAGTTTCTTGATAATTATGATGAATGGCGAAAGAATCGTTTTAATAGTAAGAGTGGTGCGAAAGAAGCTATGGCGAGCTGTTGGTACCAGGAAGTGGGGAGTGCAGAAAGAGAGTTTCCGGCGTGGATGATCATGCTAATGAGCGAAGAAGGGAAAGATGTGGCGTGGGTGAAGCGGGATTTAAACTTAGGGTTTAAACGCGAAGATAAGCATTTGTATGGTTGGTTTCTCACAATGAATACACCGCATCATTTAGGCGCTAAACCTGATATGCAGAATTGTGGGAATCAACCTGAATATGGGAGTAGTTGGGCTCGTGGCATGGCGAGTGCACGTGTCGGAGTCTGGCAGGTTGGTGAAATGACACGCCCCAAGCTGGGTGAGCCATGTGACTTCGAGTGTGTCTCGCATGACTATGAATTCATTTCTACAGTTATGGAGATCCGTCATGCGGCAGTAGAGAGATTATGTCAACGATTATTCGGCTTAAATGATGAAATTGCACGTCAAAGATTATTCGGCTCAAATGATGAACTTGCACAACACAGGTGTAATCATCAATGATCAATTTGCGCATGTTTTTCTTGAACTAAAAACACACAGTAATAGTAGCTAAAAACACCTCTAGAAAAACATTATAGGTTAATTTTTTTGAAGAATTAGTACACGAGCTTGATGAATGGCTTTTCCGATGTCTTCGCCTTTTAGTCCGCTATTAGTAAAAGGTTTGGTGTCAATATTTTTTGTTTTTTCAAAGGCCTGTTTAAGAAGATCTTCTGATTCATTATTTTCATTTTCTGGCGTTGAGAGTTTCATCACTTGGCAAAAATTGGAAAATCGTTCGGGGCGTCTGTAGGCGTCGATTTTTTCGAGAAAATTGATGACATTTTCTGGGTTCTTGAAATCAAGATTAAGATAATCATTGAGATTTGATGAAACGAGTAGGGCCAATTCGCTAAAACGTGTGGGAGGTTTTAGGCGTTGGCAGAGAGATGTGATGTCATTTTTATCGAGCCCTAAAGCCAATGAGCCAAAACGGATTAAATCGTTTTCGTTTTTGTGCTCAATTGATTTTTTTAAATAGTGGAGGCTTTTTGAAGCGTTGAATGATTCTGAAGAAATTATTTCAGGAAACAGTTTTTTTAATGCACCACACTCATTTAGTACTTCAAAGAACCGTAGCGGATTTTCTTCACTGAGTGCACGAGAGAATTCTTTCCAGACACGTTCCGGAACGAGCGCATCGACTTCGCCAGTTTTGACCATTTTTTCCATGAGCAACAGAGTGTCTGGATTTACAGTAAAATCTGGAAATCGAGCAGCAAATCGCGCGACGCGGAGGATGCGAACAGGGTCTTCAGTGAATGCAGGGGATATATGCCATAATCTTTTTAATTTGATATCTTTTTGTCCATTGAAGGGATCTATAATAGTGTCTGATCCGATTTCTTGCGCCATAGCATTAATAGTTAAATCACGCCGCATTAAATCTTCTTCGAGAGTTACCGAAGGATCTGCATTGCATTCAAATCCCGTGTAGCCCTTGCCTGTTTTTCGTTCTGTACGAGCGAGCGCATATTCTTCTTTTGTTTCTGGGTGTAAAAAAACAGGGAAATCTTTGCCGACTTGTCTATAGCCGAGGTCTAGCATTTCATTTGGTGTAGCGCCTACCACAACGTAATCACGTTCTGTAATTTTGCGTCCTAACATTTTGTCCCGAACGGCACCACCGACTAGATAGATTTTCAAATGAGCCTCTAAATGTGTTTACATAAATAGAATGTTAGATTAACAAAAATCGGGTAATTTACAAAGTCCAGTGGTTTTGACTGAATGGTGCATAAGCGAACAGTGATGAGTGAGTCTGCAACGATGTAAAGTCTACAGTCTCGTGAGTGAGCGTGTTATAGTCAGAAGTCTGATGGCCTGTATAATGGCCAGTTTGTTGAGGAAAGTACGAATCGATGTTAATCAAGCTTAAAAAATTAGCGTATTATCTATTGCCACACCATATGCTTTCTCGTTTAGCGGGACTGGTATCCCGTTGTGAAGCGGGCTGGTTTAAACGCCGTTTGGTGAGCTGGTTCATCAAAAAGTATGGGGTTGATATGAGTTTGGCAGTAGAGCCCAATCCCGAGAGATATCGTTCATTTAATCAATTTTTTATTCGAGCCATAAATCCCGGTAAACGCCCAATCTGCGCTGATCGAGACGCCATTGTGTGCCCGGCAGATGGAATGATCAGTCAAATGGGATCTCTGCGAGGAGATCTGCTGTTGCAAGCGAAAGGTATAGAGTATTCATTAAGTGCGTTACTCGGAGGTGATGATTCTCAAGCTCAATTGCTGTCTGGTGGTGAATTTATGACCATTTATTTATCGCCTAAAGATTATCATCGAGTGCATATTCCTTTTGCGGGTCAGTTGGAGAAAATGGTGTATGTACCAGGGCGTTTGTTTTCAGTGAATGCTTTTTCTTCGGATAATATTCCCAATTTATTTACGCGAAATGAACGTGTGGTATGTTGGTTTAAGACAGAGTATGGTCCGATGGTTGTGGTATTAGTAGGAGCGATGCTGGTAGCCAGTGTTCATACCGTTTGGTCGGGGAAAGTGGCTCCATCGAAGAGCTCAGGTGTTGTGGTGAAACAGTATTCTGATGAAAAAATTCACTTAGAAAAAGGCGATGAGTTGGGCCATTTTGAGTTAGGCTCAACTGTGATTGTTGTATTTCCAAAAGGCTTGTCACAGTGGAGTGAAGGATTAGTAGCTGGAAGTGCAGTGCAAGTTGGACAGCAGGTTGGGACTGCTTCACTGTCAGTCTGGTAGAAAAGTTCATCGAGTAAAAACACCATTTTCGACCATTCCTATCAAGAATATCTTTAGCTTACACAAGAACTGCAATTCCAGAATTTATGTCAAAAGAGCAGAATATTCGTGATCTTATTCTTTTTTATTTATTAAAAAATTATATTTATCTTTATTGTGTATGTTAGATCGCATGTCTCCAAAGATGTACTATACTTAAAATAGCAGGGCAGTAAATGTCCTGTTAGAAAAGGATATTGAGGGTGTAAAAGGAGGCTACAAATATTAGCAGAGTACCTGCGATCGATGGGCTGAACAGCCCTCTTTGAAGATGGGGCTCTTAGACGAGGGGGAAGTAAGCATGCGTATCATCAAGAAGTGGCTAGTGGCAATGCGCCACCCGCCAACATGGCGAGCAGATAATAGTGAGAATCTCTTTCAAAAACGGGTATTCGGTGCTGTAACCGTAGCATTATTCGCATTGAGCACCAGTGTATACACTCCGCAGGCAAGTGCGAGTAATCCAGACAGGCATCATGATAATAATGGACATTATTATGGACATCATGATGATCGTGATCGAGATAAAGGTAAACCATTAACTGTTATCAAAAACATGGAGGCCACGTGCAGTGCCCTCATGAACGTAAAATTGCCCAAACCTGGGCTTAGTGTGACGAGTGCAGTAGTCCGTGACAGCGGGTTAGCTACTGAACATTGCGCTGTGTCATTCACATTTACTTTGCCTAATGGACAAATCGTACTCCAAGCTAACCATTTTTATCCTAAGACCTATAGTGGTCGATTTTTACAAACGGGAGGTGGAGGTTTTTGGCCTGGCCTATCGGATACTGCTGACGCCACTACTATGAGCAATCATATGGCTCAAGGTACTTTTGGTGGCGCGATTTATAACGATTTATTGTGGGTTGACTATAACCATTTCAGCGAGGCAAATTTAGCTTTTTCGACAGATGGTATCTATTATTCCACAATTATTGGCCAGCACTTATCTAAAGCTTTTTACGGGAAAAAGCCAGCGTTCACTTATTACTCTGGTTGTTCAAGAGGCGGGGAGCAAGGCTTAGAGCAAGCGCTTCACCATCCTGATGCATTTGACGGTATAGCTGTAGGAGCGCCAGCATTTATAGCTGAATACCTTGCTGGCTATACACCTAGGTTAGCGAATGCCGTTAATCAGGCTCCAAATTTAATTTTTGGTGCCTTAGGCGCTCAAGTTGCTCAGGAGATTTACTCTCAATGTGATGGTCTGGATGGTGTTGCTGATGGAGTCATTAGTAATCCAGAGCTATGCCACCCAGATTTCACTGCCATCTTCAATAACTTAAATCCCAGCAGCATAGAACGACAACTTGTGTTGGATGCTTTTGTATCACATTCTTTCACAGGCAATCCGGTGAATCCAGCCTATGGTACCGTCACAATGACGGAGTACGGCATGCCGATTACAGCAACGCGCTTACCTGTCACTGTAGACAATTTTTGGACTGTTCAAGATTCTTGGGCAGCTGTAAACCCCAATTTCCCTGCCAGTAGCAATGGTGATTCTGGGGCAGTAGCAGGCAGCGTGCTTGGATATAATTTTAGTAGCCAAGCCTATGCTGACACCATGGCTGACATATATGTATCTCCAATGGACGGGCTTTTCACTAGCGATTTAAATAAATTTGCCCAAAAAGGGGGGAAATTAGTCATCGTGCACACCTGGGCTGACCAGCTCTTACCTATCACCAATTCTATTGGTTGGGTAAACAAACAGAAGCAAGTATTTAAGTTGGGCTCAAACAAACTTAGAGACAACATGCGCTTTTTCACCAAGCAAGATGGCGGGCATTGTGACTTTGATGGAGGGGTGGTGTTAGCTAGCGTAGAGGATTGGGTTGAGAACAAAAAAGCGCCCGATTCACTAGTCGGTATAGGTAAAGCACCTTTTGATCGCCCTGCTTGTGAATACCCTTTGGTGCCCATGAAAAAGGATCAAAATGGTTCGCTTACGGATCCTAATAATTGGAAATGCGCAACCCCTGAGAAAGTAGCGCAGACAGTAACGCCAGTGGTTCCTGTGCCTGTAACAGTTGCACAAGGCATCGCGGCCTATAATAGCCAGCCTTCTGTCACATATAACGGCCATGAGTACAAATACGTGCCGACGGTTATCACGACTAATTCTATCTTGGTGCTGAATGTCACCTGGACTGATGCAAGAAGTATTTGTCAAGGTCTGGGAGCAGGATGGGATCTTGCCAGTGTGCACAGTGATGCGGAAAACACCTTCATTACCGATACCGTTATGGGGCCCACGGCTGTGTATGGCTACTTGGGAGGTGCTGAAGAAAGTTACGCTGGTAAATGGTACTGGGTGGATGATCCTAGCCACTTAGCACCATTCTGGGACGGCTACGGATTCGGACTACCCATTGCTGGCGCCTACGCTAACTGGGACGTTAGTAATGGTGAACCCAATCATTATCAAGGCCTGTTTGAGCAATATGTTGCCATCTTTGGCCACAGCGGTCCTTCTTGGGGTATTGCATCACAATGGATGGACGTTTCGAATGACAATAATATGATGCCTCCTGTGTGCAAAAAATAAGGGGGTAAACAGTTATTATTTGTATTCCAAGAGAGAAAAAGGGGGCAGGTTTACCTGGCCCCTTTTAGGGGCAGAGGCCATCCATTAGTAGGACCTGTCAATAGCTAGCTCAAGATAGTTTATGTGAAATTGATTTCATCGTTAGCTCCCCCCACACATATGGACAACTTTTTTTATAGATTTAAGGTTGAATAATAGGTATTGTCATTATACATCTTGA
>CAYUMZ010000100.1:0-6993 GCA_964446105.1 uncultured Gammaproteobacteria bacterium
CTTCGGGTAAATAACCTTCTTCACGATAGTTCAAAACACTGGCAGCGCCCAATCTTTTAGATAATCTTTTTCCATCTTCGCCTAATATCATCGGAATATGTGCGTATTTTGGAATAGGTGCGTCTAATGCATTAAGAATATTTATTTGTCGTGGCGTATTATTGATATGATCATCGCCGCGAATAACATGAGTAATTTGCATATCCCAATCATCAACAACGACGGATAAATTGTAGGTTGGCATGCCATCACTACGCATAATGACTAGATCATCGAGTTCGGAATTTTGTGTGCTGATTTTACCTCGAACTAAATCATCAAATTCCACTAACCCTTCGTGCGGATTTCTAAAACGAATTACAAAAGGAGCCTGAGCATCTTTTTGATGACCGCCTTCTCGACAGCGGCCGTCATAACGTGGCTTGATATTTTTTTCAGTTTGTTCGGCACGTAACTTTTCTAATCGGTCTTTTGCACAGTAGCAACGATAGGCATCGCCTTGTTCAAGTAATTGGTCTATGACTTCACGATATCGGTCTAAACGCTTTGTCTGATAATAAGGCCCTTCATCATAGTCTATTCCTAGCCACGAGAGTCCTTCCAAAATAGCTTGCACGGCTTCAGGAGTAGAACGTTCAAGGTCTGTATCTTCAATACGTAAAATAAAGCTGCCGTGATAGCGTTTAGCATAAAGCCAAGAATATAATGCTGTGCGGGCCCCCCCGATGTGTAAAAATCCGGTTGGGCTAGGGGCAAATCGGGTTCTAACGGTCATTATCTACTCCATTGAATCATCAATTACTGCAGTTAGAATAGCATGATACACGAGCTATCGCTAACGGAGAAAGAGGGCGGAGGGCGGAAGGGGTCAGATCTAAGTTTGATGGGTTCTCTCAGGTGGAGGTTTCGGATCCCTCCACCTGAGAGAACCCATCAAACTTAGATCTGACCCCTTCGACCCCTTCCTTCTTCCCTTCCCTATGATAAACTCTCCTGAAGTTATTACTTGTCGGAGACAAACATTAATGGATACCACAACACAAATTATTGCTTTTTTAGTGACTGTTCTAGTGCTTGTTTCGATTCATGAAGCTGGGCACATGGTCGTTGCCAGAGCGCTGGGAATTAAGGTTCTGCGTTATTCCATAGGGTTTGGTAAAGCCCTGTGGAAACGTCGTTCAAAAAAAAGCGGGGTAGAGTATGTTATCACGATGATTCCATTGGGTGGGTATGTTAATTTACTGGATGAACGAAATGCCCCTGTACCCGAAGATGAAAAACCGTACGCGTTCAATCGCAAACCATTGTGGGTTCGCACAGCAGTTGTTGCAGCGGGGCCGCTCACGAATTTAATTTTTGCTGTTATTATCTATTGGATAATGTTCAGCGTGGGCGTTGAGTCTGTCCAACCTATTATTGGTAAAGTAACACCACAGTCTCTTGCTGCACAGGCAGATATGCAGTCTGGTGAGCTCATCACTAGACTTGATGGGAAACCTGTGACTGATTGGGAAGATATCGTATTAACTGCCATAAGACGAATGGGTGGACAAGGTGAACTTTCGATTGAAACGCGATCGATGTTAGGACAAATCAGCGAACATAAAATAGACATTTCTCGTTGGAAAACCGATCCACTGACTCCAGATCCCCTGCAAAGTTTAGGAATAGAGCCTTTTCGTCCCGCATTGCCTGCACTGGTTGACACGGTTAAAGAGGGAAGTGTTGCTGATAAAGCGGGTGTAAAACCTGGAGATCGATTTTTTTCTGTGAATGGAACACCGATTAAAGATTGGACTGATTTTGTTAAAACAATTCAACCGCATCCTGGTAAAACATTTAAATTTGTTTTAATTCGTAATGGAATTCCAATCGCATTGTCATTTGCGCCGGATAGAAAATTTACATTGCGAGGTTTTAAAACCGTGGGTGTTATTGGTGTGACGGTAAAACAGACTGCTTATCCGGAACAGCTGAAGTTTTTAAAAAAATATAATCCTGTTTATGCTGTAATTCCAGCCATAAATGAAACTGTTCGATTTTTTGATTTTAATTTCATTGTTTTGAAAAAATTAGCCTTCGGTGAAATATCTTTAAAAACATTAGGTGGTCCGATTACGATTTTTGGTACTGCTGATAAAGCATTTAAAGCGGGATTAATTGCGTTTGTGAATTTTCTTGCGTTGATGAGTATTATGTTAGCCTTTATTAATGTGCTTCCCATTCCAGGACTTGATGGTGGACATATTTTGTATTTCTTGCTTGAATTTATTATTAGACGACCATTGTCAATGGCATTCGAAATTTTCACTATGCGGCTAGGATTATTTATTCTCATATTGTTAACATTGGCTGCTTCTTACAATGATATCTTGCGATTGATTAAATAAGGAAGGGGGTCAAGTCTAAGATTGATACATTCTAGGAATCTAGAATGTATCAATCTTAGACTTGACCCCCTTCTTTCATTTGCAATTTTTCAGATCTGTACTATGCTGAATTTTAAGGTGTTCGCTTGTGATCGGGACAGGGAGTCTCATCTCAGTGAAAAGGCGTTGTGTGCTCAATGAATCATGGAGGGTCAAGTTATGAGCAGAGTTTTTACTAGTTTAGTCGTATTTGCATTGTTCGGTTTCATCTTAAGTTCAGGCATCTCTGCTGTAACAACCGCCGTTCATAACGTTCAAGTCGCTTTTAGCCAAGAAACTAACGCTCATCACCCATTGCTTTCATACGAACGTTAAAAGAATAAGAAAGGGGTCAAATCTCTATTTGCCCCCTTCCTTTGCTGACACCTCCGCCTGAGAGGACCCATCAAACGTAGATCTGACCCCTTGCTCTAATGAGACTTGATCCAATCCTCCATAGAAATCAATTCAATTTTATGCCATCATAATTCCCATCAAACTAATGGGGACAAGCTGATGACTGCTGAGCACAAAGAAATCCAAGCCGTGCCATTAACCTGGCGAGCGATAATTGTTTATTCTTTAGCGGCTGCTTTTTTGTGTTATGAGATGGCACTTCAAGTGTCTCCCAGCGTGATGACCTCTCAGCTGATGCGCGATCTTTCTGTGGACGCTGCTGGTCTGGGAATCATTTCGGGCTTCTATTTTTACTCCTATACGCTCATGCAAATTCCAGCTGGGTTACTCTTTGATCGATTTAGTACGCGATGGCTTACGACGCTCTCATTACTTGTTTGTGCTGCAGGTGCGACCTTTTTTGGAATGGCCGATTCTGTCATGTATGCAAGCCTTGGCCGTTTCTTTATGGGGCTTGGATCAGCTTTTGCTTTTATCGGCGTTTTAGTTGTAGCAACGCGCTGGTTTTCGCTCAAATATTTCGCTTTTCTTGTAGGTATTGCTCAATTTTTGGCGGCCATGGGAGCTATGGGCGGTGAAGCGCCGTTAGCCTCAGCTGTTAATACTCATGGTTGGAGGCCTACCATTACCTGGCTTGCCTTTGCGGGTGGATTGTTAGCGCTGTGTATTTTGTTTATTGTGCATCACAAACCTGAAGGCGTTCACCATTCAAGTCAAAAATCCAAAGCATTTGGCGTGAAGCAGAGTATTCGGGCGGTGTTGGGAAACCTTCAGACGTGGTGGCTAGGATTATATGCGTTTGCATGCTGGGCACCCATTACTGCCTTTACATCATTGTGGGGCATTCCGTATTTGATGGCTCGCTATAATGTGAGTAACACTGTGGCCAGCGAAGCGATGGCAATGGTGTGGATTGGATTAGGTATTGCGAGCCCCATCGTGGGTTGGTATTCCGATCAATTGGGGCGTCGCCGAAGTTTATTGAATATTTGCGCAATCATTGGCGTATTGGCTTCGGTAATTATCCTCTATGTTCCCAATTTACCGTTTTCAATGACATTCTTTTTGTTGTTTGCTTTTGGAGTAGCTGCCGCAGGGCAAATTTTAAGTTTTGCGGTTGTGCGCGATATAAATCGACCTGAAGTGACTGCAACAGCGATTGGTGTCAATAATATGGCAGTGGTTGCAGGAGGCGCATTATTTCAACCATTAGTCGGATATCTTTTGCGATTAAATTGGACGGGTGAAATGCTGAACAATGCACCAGTATATTCCGTTGAAAATTATAATATCGCGCTTTTTGTAGTACCGATGTGTTTTTTCATCAGCTATATTTCGGGGCAATTTTTTATCCGCGAAACGTACTGCAAACCTCAGTATACGTTTCAAACGAATTAATAATACTTGAGTGTATTGATGCATTCACGAGTGGAATGCATCAATATCGAGTTTTTCCTATTATTAGAAACGAACAGCCATTACAGCAATATCGTCTCCATATTTGATTTGAGTTTGAGCTTCGATTGAAGAAAGTTGTTCACTTAACGCCTTAGACTGTGAGTCCAGAGCTGCTAATTGTTGTGTTAATGGTGCTCTCTTTTGAAGAAATTCTGCCTCAGTAATTTCATTTCTTTCTTTCTGCTCCCAAAACGATTGTATTGTTCCACTGAGTAGACTCTTTTGAAAGCGGATTTGTTCGCGCATTACTTTTTGAGTTTCAGTAGTTCTTTCGACCTCTGCTGTAGCAATATTTGCTTGTGCATTGAGTCTGATACGATCAGTTTCAGCGTGAGTCATGATATTTTCCATTAATGCTGCAACAATCTCTTTTGAGGATGCATTAGGTTTTAATGCCTGTAAAATAGGTAACATCCACTTTGGGTCTATGGCGAATACTTTATAGTCTTTGCCATTCTTTGTTTCCTGACGAGTAGCAGTATTGAATTCACCTAACATTCCATCAGTAAACGGAATCAAGACGGTATCTTCGTCTAGAGTTGCATCAACAATATCAAGATCCGAATTGAGATCGAAATTTGCTGGTAGTTGTGCAGGACCTGTGCCTATATTTTGGACCAAGTGACGTCCAGGCAATAATGTTGTTACAGTTTGAGTTCTAGGATTCCAAGCCACGAGCATGCTATCACCAATGTTTGCACCAATTACTCGCAGAGTGGTAACGCTAGTGTAATTCCGATTCCGTTGCGGAGCATACTCCGTAGATTGGAATACAGTTGCACAAGTCAATGAGGTGGATTCACGTGAACCATTATTTTTACGAAGAATTTCTTGGCCCACTTCTTGCATAATAGTGCCTAAATTAACTTTAAGACTATCCGCATCTATGTACTGAGAGCATAATCGAATAGCATGCTTGCACCCGAAATAAGAAGCACGAGAAATTCGTGTGTCTTCTGCTTTGTCTCCAGTGTGCCCTCCTAAACCATCCGCCATCGCTAAATAACTTCTTGAGCTATCATAAGAATCTTTAATATGAGCTGCAATGCAAGAATCCATGACATGGGTAACGCTGAGATTTGGATCCGCTTCTACTTTTTCGCTTCGAGCCAAAACAGCCTGTGAATTCGTAAAAAAAGTAGTTCCTGTGGTTGCTGCCACATCTGGAGCACGACCTCTTTCTGAAGCCGTAATGGTTAACTCTTTCTGCCTTGTGATAGCGTCAATTTGTGATTCGGCACTAAAATTGACTTCTAATTTTACACTAGGATCCATTTTAGTATGTGAGCTAACAAGTTTGATATGTTTAGCGCCATAAAGTAGATCTTTCCAATTCAACTTTTCGTTTTCAGGAATATTTACCCAATGCTTTTTTTCATCCCGATATTTTTCTTCCAGATGTTGCTTAAACAGTGCTAATCGGCGTTTAACAATTTCTTGGTTAGCGGTTTTCCTTTTTTCATCAATCTGACCTATAAAGTCTTGGGCATTCTTATTACGTACATTGGACTCCCAGTTAATTATATTACCGTAGCAATAATTCACTACTACCTTACATATTTCAGACTCATATTCTGGCATATGCGTTTCAAATAATTCTCTAACAAGGGTAGAAGCGATCCCTATGTTGTATTGTTCAGTTGAGCTTGCAAGTTCCTTTACTCTAGCTAATGGCTCATAGCGGTCAGTGCCTTTAAATGTTGCCCAAAGATTAGAAGCTTTATCCGCTATATAAGTAAAAGCAACCGCAAAAGGTGCCGCAAGAGCACCCAGTGTAAATCCTACAGCGAAGGAAGTTGTTGTTACTTGAATTCCGACAGCTGTTGCGAAAGCATTTAATACAGCGATTGCGGGCGCAAAAATACCTGCGATTGTAGTGCTAACAGAAATTACTGTTGCGCTGATCATTTTGAGTGATGCAGCAATGAAGGGTAAATTAGCTAACGATGTTACTGTAGGAATAAGTGCCGGGAACATTGTAGTTAATGCGCTAATTCCAAGCGGAAAAATTATTGCCCATGTTAATGCACTGACTGTGACACTAAAAATTTGCAAGATTACAGGTAAAACGTAGCTTGAAAAAGGGATGTATTTTAGAAATGAATCGCTGCTATACCGCACACCTACATTATTCCAATATCGGCGAGATTTATCGGGAGAAGTAATAGCCATTCCTACGGCATGAATTATACTGAATGCCCAACTTGATAAATAGGATACTAAAAATAGTGCACCGATAAAGATTAAATTTACTGTTTTAATACCGTCATAGACTATAGGATTTCGACGATCATTATAACTCTGAACTTTCTCCCACGTATCGGTGAATGATTCATAATAGTGATCTGAAAAGACTAAAAAGAAGTCTTCTAACGTTAACGGAATATGCTCTGTGCCTATTTTCAAAAAATTTCGCGCCCATTTCAGCGGCCATGTCGCAATTTTGATCGCTGGAATTAAAATGGGTTTAATTAGGAGAATGGTGCCAATAATATTTAACCAGTTTTTTGAATTAAAATTACCCCAATCAAGTTTGCCTTCTCTCGTACGCGGAAACGGACTCCAACCTCCTATAAAATCACGACCAAATTGTAACCATGTAAAACCTTCGTCACCAATACGTGATGGAAGGCCTATAAAGGTAATCAATGAATGGAAAAAACTTCTACCGGAAGGACGTCTGTAAGATCCATCTGCGGTGGTTTCAGTA
>CAYUMZ010000101.1:0-6816 GCA_964446105.1 uncultured Gammaproteobacteria bacterium
TCCCCAGCGGGTTGATACCATTTTTAGGCGAGTACAGCTTGTGACTTCAGCTTTGTTGAGTGTGGGACATGGTGGTAACGATGCCCAAAAATCGATGGGTATTATTGCCCTTTTGCTATTCACCGGAAACCTCATTGGGCCTAGTTTCCATATCCCATTGTGGGTGGTGTTTAGCTGTTATTCGGCGATGGCATTAGGAACGTTGTTTGGTGGATTTAGAATTGTTAAAACGATGGGTATGAAGATCACCAAGCTCAATCCCGTGGGTGGTTCATCGGCCGAACTCAGTGGTTCCATAACCCTCATGTTAGCCACAGGCCTAGGTATACCGGTATCCACAACCCACACGATCACAGGTGCCATTATCGGGGTAGGGGCGCTGCAGCGTTTGTCGGCTGTACGCTGGGGGGTTGCGCGTCAAATCGTGGTCGCCTGGGTCGTCACTATTCCTGCCACAGCCATACTGGCTGCTATCATCCATAAGATCATGCTCCACCTGGCCATCGCATAAACTATCTACTGCAAAGCACAATAGCACTGTATCTACAGACGATTTAGAAAAATTTGCTTGGTTACATAGAGTCGACTATGCGCCCGGCGCAAATTTTTCAAAATCATCTGCATCTCCAGGGGGTTTGTGCTTTTCGTAACGATAGTTATTCAGGTGCACTTCCTAGAAACTCATCATTTTAGCCTCCTAAAATACCCATACTTAATATCACCTTAAGCTTGGTTTGATATCATTGCTCTTAGTGTTGTTGGGCGTTTGGGCAGGATAGCTCAAGCAGCTGGGCTGAAGGGACTAAGAAGATTTGAGTAGCGCAAGGTGCTTAATGAAGCAATATGATGGTGAAATAGCAGGTAAGATGGTCGGCCAATTGGCTGTAGAAGCCAAACAGGCTGTTGCCGTTAACCCATCCGATCTTATTAATAAAGTTAATTCCCAGAACGATGTCGCCGATATTCTTTCAACGATCGGTTATGAGCTGGTCAATGGTTACGATAATTTTACATTAATTAGCTCGCTCGCTGGTTTTATTGTTAAATGTGAAACTACTCCTGAGACTGTCACTTCTGAATATTTAAATGGCCAAACGACCATTATCGTCGGAATTTTATGCTGGCGGTTATTGGGATCAGTGTTCAGTATTATTGATGAAAGAATAGCTGAAAATGATCGTATTGAAGCCGAAAAGAAAAAACTCGCTAAAGTCGTTGATCGACGCCGTTCAATGCTGAAATCATTCAATCATTTATCATCAAATGATAGTCACAATAATTCTTTAATTAATAAGAAAGATAAATGGGCTGAATTTAATACTCGACAATTGAGCGATGCATTAGAAAAACTTTCAGACAGAAATCTTTCTGAATTAGAATTGCAACAGTTATATTTAGTATTTCGTAAAGCTGTAGGAAATAATCCATCACAGGAAGATGTTAAAGCTTGGATGGATTATTTACATAATCCAAATAAGATCAATCTAATTCCATTATGTGAGCGAATTGAATTAGGTTTAAATGCCAAGGTAAAAGAAACACCGGTCGCAGACAAAGATACTCGATTTGTTGGTAGAGTGTTAAGATCGATAGGTAATTTCATCATGGCAAATTTCACGGGGATCAGTATCGTCATTGCATTGAGCGGATTTATCGCCGCTATCCCTTTTTTCGCAACATTAGGATTTGCTGCGACATTGCCTGCGGTTTTTCTAACAGCCATAGTAGTAGGTTTGCTCTATGGTATTTTGACGCTGATTCAAGAGGGGAAAGAAAGGCGTCATCAAAAAATTACTCAGAAGTTACGTCAAGAGAAAGTGAGATTCAAACAAAATCACGCGATTGAGAAATTAATGTCTACTGTGACCAATACGGTAGAACAACATAAAAAAGTATTATCACTTGAAAATGAACAGAATGAGGGTGAGAGAGTTCTAGTAGCAAAAGAACAGGTTATAGATTCCATGCAGCCTATTTCAGAAAAAGACGGTGGTTCTATTTCTTGGAGATTAATCTTTAATTTACCATTTATTCTATCCAATGCATCCGTTTCAGGATGGTGGGCCGTGATAATGGGCGCGACAGTAGCCACAGGACTAATTGGTTGGAGTGGACTGGTTGGGTTTTCGGCAATTGTTGCACCCGCTGTAGCTGCTGTTCTTTCTGGGCTATTTGCACTGTCAAAATTAATCGCAAACTCCTATTTCGACTATCATAGTGAACAAGAGAAAATTCGTCAGGTTAATAATAATTTAGAAATTCAGAGATTGCAGGCTCGATCCAGTGATACGCTGAGAAATGTCATTAAATTATCTCAAAGTGAATTATTGAAAGAACATATCCACGCGATGATTATGAGCACTGATGTAGGAAGCCGAAAGAAGGATTTTCATCTGATAGAAAAAATGATTGGTGCAAAACTTTCAGAAGCAATAAATCCTGACGCATTTTACGGATTTTTGGTCAGTAAATTAGTCGACGGTTTTAATTTGAGATCTCACGAGATTAATAAAATATCAGCAAAAACTTATGTACAAAATCTGAGGACATTGATGAATGGGGAAGCAGAAACTTCTCCAATTCAGTTACATTCAGTTTTTAATAAAAAAGAAACATCGTTTAGAGAAGCTTTCAGAGCCTTCGTAGGTTATGGTTTTAGTATTACCGCTCCAATTGTCGTGGGTTTGGGAGTTGCCATGGCATTTATTGTAGGTCCAGCGTTTTTCTTTGTTGGGGTTGGTATGGCGGTGTTTTTATGTGCGACCTATTATGTTAGTTCAATGATTAATAATCGACGTCATGAGAGAATGAGAAATTACGATGCCATGTTGGCTCAAATAGACATGCGTGATCGATTGGCTGAAGTGAATGTATCTAAAAAATATTCAGTACTGAATAGTATAAATAATGATAACAATGGATCACATGCTGAAGAATTACAAAAAAATTTAACGAGTGATATTAAAATGTCAGAAGAACCTGATTCGAGACATGTTTCTTCAGTTGAGCAAAGTAATAATCCAAAATTACACCAAGGTTCATCAATAAGCTTCTTATCATTTTTCTCATGTTTTAATGGGGCTGAATCTATTGATGAGTCTCCGAAGACAAGAGTTGAGCCGGATGTTCATGATGCTTTAGCTAGAAGTGTCAATTTGTAATTAATGATCAACTATCTTTAATTTTCCTGGATTATTCATTCATTAGGCAAAAAAATCCAACCATGTTATAATCGCTTTTTATATATTCAGTTTTTTGGTGAATAGAATGAAGACGGATACCTTGCATCGAGCAACCATTTCTTCTTTGAGTCATGAAGGACGAGGCATAGCCCATATTGATGGTAAGGCGATATTTATTGATGGCGCACTGATGGGTGAAGAGATTGAGTTTCGCCTCACAAAACGCCATCGTCAGTATGACGAAGCGGAAGTCGTTCAGGTCTTAAAGTCTTCGCCCTACCGAATCACACCACTGTGTGAACATTATGGTGTTTGCGGTGGTTGTTCATTGCAGCATATGGCACCTGAAGCGCAGATTCAGCATAAGCAACAGGCCCTGCTCGATTTATTATCTAGAATTGGTAAAGTAAACCCAACAAACATATTGCCACCATTAGTGGGACCCGTGTGGAGCTATCGAAGTAAAGCGCGTTTGGGTGTGAAATATGTCATTAAAAAAGAAAAGCTGCTTGTTGGATTTCGTGAAAAAGATCCGCGTTATTTGGCGGAGATTTCACAATGCGAAGTTTTACATCCGGCTGTAGGCCATCAACTTGAAAAATTAAAAAATCTTATTAACAGTTTGGAAGCTTATTCTGATATTCCACAAGTTGAAGTGGCTGTGTCTGAAGAAACAGTTGCGTTAATTTTTAGACATATGATTCCATTATCGGTTGATGATAAAGATAAACTAATTGAATTTGGACGATCAATGAAATGGCACATTTATCTTCAATCACAAGGGATATCTACTATACGGCGACTTTGGCCCTTTGATGGTATTGAACGATTATCTTATTATTTGTCTGATTACCATTTAGAAATGCAATATCATCCTATCGATTTTACCCAAATTAATACGGCAATGAATCAGCAAATTGTCAAGCAAGCACTACAGCTATTAGATTGTCAATCATCAGAAACCGCGCTAGATTTATTTTGCGGTATCGGGAATTTTACGTTGCCCATGGCCCAATATTCCAAAAAAGTTTTCGGCATTGAAGGATCAGAAACCTCTGTTTCTCGTGCTCGAGAAAATGCATTGCACAATAAAATACATAATGCAGAATTTTATGTTGCTGATTTAACCCGCAACAGTTCACATTTGTCATGGTATTATCAACGTTATGATAAACTTTTGTTGGATCCACCTCGAACCGGTGCGATTGATATCATACCAGGGGTTATACAGTGGCAACCTGCTCGGATTGTTTATGTCTCCTGTAATCCAGCGACATTGGCTAGGGATGCGGCGAAATTACATGAATTGGGTTATAATTGTCACAGCGCGGGGGTTATGGATATGTTTCCGCATACTAGCCATGTTGAAGCAATGGCGCTATTCACTAGAACTGTTTAGAAGTCACTATGGAAAATACAGAATCTGTTGATAGCCAACAAAACGGCAATTTTAGTCTTGCTGATTGGCTTAAGCATCTTACGACTTTACGAAAAGGTCGCGATAGTGACGCGATTCGTCACGCCGCTAGCTTAGCTCAAGTCACAGGAACTTCACAAGCGACGCCTCATGGTGAATCCTGTTTTCATCATGGTAGGGTTATTGCAGAAAATCTTGCTGAATTAGGATTGGATGATGAATCTATTATCGCAGGATTATTATTCGCAGTAGTTCATTATGCTCAAGTCAGTTTAGAGGATGTTGAAGAACAATTTGGAACAGGCGTATGCAAACTCATTAAAGGAACTGAGCAGATGGATGCGATTCATATTTCGCATGGCCGTCTTATGGAAAGTGCATTGTTCACAAGTAGTATTGATAATTTAAGAAAGATGCTACTAGCGATGGTTGATGATGTACGTGTTGTATTAATTAAATTAGTTGAACGCCTTGCTGTTCTTCGTCATATCGCAATTTTGGGTGATCGCGAACGTAGACGCGTAGCACGAGAAACAATGGATATCTATGCTCCATTAGCCAATCGATTGGGTGTGGGGCAAATTAAATGGCAATTAGAAGATTACGCTTTTCGCTACTTAGAGCCCGATCGGTACAAAGAAATTGCAGATTCTTTAGAAATGCGGCATGAAGAACGAGAAAGTTTTGTTCGCGACGTCCGCTTAGAACTCGAACAAGCCTTGAAATCAGAAGGAATAACGCATTACGAGATCACCGGTCGATCTAAACATATTTATAGTATTGCAAAGAAAATGGAACGAAAAAAAGTCCCTCTTGAAGAAATATATGATGTGACGGCATTGCGATTATTAGTGCCCACTGTGGAGGATTGCTACAAAATATTAAGTATTGTGCACGCAAAATGGCATCATATTAAAAAAGAATTTGACGATTACATTGCAAAACCTAAACCCAATGGTTATCGATCGATTCATACAGCGATTATTGGTCCCGGAGCACGAAACGTTGAAATTCAAATTCGCACCTATGCCATGCATGAAGAATCAGAACTTGGTGTCGCAGCACATTGGATGTATAAAGAAGGAGGAAAAAATACAGCAGCGGGATATGAGGCAAAAATTTCTTGGCTTCGTAATTTGATCGATTGGCAAAAAGAAATTGTAAAAAGCGGTGAACAAGAAAAAGAGGCGTATTCTCATATTTTTGATGATCGAGTCTATGTTTTTACACCCAATGGTGATGTACTAGATTTTCCACGAGGGTCAACCCCGCTTGATTTTGCCTACGAAATTCACACGGATATAGGACATCGATGTCGTGGTGCAAAAGTGAATAATGTTATGGTGCCATTAAACTACAAGTTACAGATGGGTGATAAAGTTGAAGTGCTAACTGGGAAAGAACCTCATCCGAGCCGTGATTGGTTAAGTGCACAAAAAGGTTACCTGATGACCCCTCGAGCAAAGGCTAAGGTGCATCATTGGTTCAGAATTCAAGATTATGATAAAGATAAATTAGTAGGCGCTGAGATATTCGATAAAGAAGGTCGACGCGGAAAAGAGAAATTGCATTTAACACAGACTGTTCTTGATAAAATGAATTTTCATAGTAAAGACGATTTATTTTCTGCTCTAGGTCGTGGCGATATTAGCATTGGTGCCGTTGTTAGTGCGATCCTGGTAGAAAGACACGGTGAAGAAGCGCGTTCACATGCTGCGCCAGCAACAGAAAAGAAACGACCCATAAAAAAATCACTAACTCAATCTGCGATAAAAATTTCTGGTGTGAGTAATTTGTTAACTCATTATGCTCGTTGTTGTAAACCTGTTCCAGGTGATTTAATTATAGGTTATGTCACATTAGGACAAGGCGTTTCAATTCATCGACAGGATTGTCAAAATATCATTGATAAAAATTCAATTAATCCTGATCGATTAATTGATGTAAGTTGGGGTGATAATGCCCAAGTTCAATATTCGATTGATTTAAGTATCATGGCCAATAATAATCCTGATGTAATAGGAAATGTGACCGCCGCTATCACAAATGAAAAAATTCCACTGCAATCGTTGACGAGTCAGGTAGATAAAAAAAATCATGTGATCATGATTCAATTGACGATTGAATTATCGTCATCTGCGCCTTTATCAAAAGTGATTGCTCGACTTGAGCAATTACCGAATATTGTAGAAGTGAAACGACGTTGATGGCGTCCCC
>CAYUMZ010000102.1:0-6777 GCA_964446105.1 uncultured Gammaproteobacteria bacterium
AAATATAATATCGGCTTCAGTGTAAAATCGCATGAGTAATTGTGGGCAAAATTGCGTGTCCGCGGTGTAATAGACTTGGGTTTGATTTGCTTTGAAAAAAAGACCATGACAAGGTGCTAATGTAAATCCATTCATCACATGAGCAGTTTGAACCACTCGAAATTCAATTCCATCCCAGTGAAAAGTTTCATTTTCTTTTATGCCCATGGGTTCGAAATAGGTGTCTAAACGACACAATTCGCCTTCAAGAGATTCCATGCTTCCTGAGAGAGATTTTGACCATAAATCCTGCATGAGCGATTCGGCAATATAAAGTCTTGGTTTTTCGCACTGTTCGTCAAATTTTCGAGTAAAGCCTAACCATTCTAATCCACCCATATGATCCGCATGAAGATGAGAGATATAAACATCAGTAATTTCTCGGTGTGACATTTTCAGTTCGTAAAGAGCATGGCGAGCATCAGATCCGCAATCGATCAATAATTTTTTATCGTCATCGTTGATCAGTAACACATTAGAGTGATAATTATTTGCGCCTATGGTAAAAGCGGTTCCTGATCCTAAAAAAATAAATTTCATTTTAAACGATCGCCGATAAGTTGTCCCGTGACAATGTCGCAACTAGAGCATTTGCCTTCTTTAATCTTTCAGAGAGCGTTAAAGCTACATTATGGCTAATTTGGAGAGCGTTGGGATCTTTGTCTGCAATGTCACGTAAGAAATGTTGAGCGTCAATGTAGAGTAATTTTGCTTTGTTTTTTGCATGGACTCCAGCAGTTCGTTCTTGTGGTGATAACATGCAAACTTCACCGACATATTCACCGGGTTGAAGAGTTGCAAGGACTTTGAGAATTTTATTGTGGTCTTCTGTTTCGAGAACCACGTCTATAGTTCCCTCGACTAAAATGTACATGCCTTTGCCCAGATCGCCTTGGTGGAATAAAAACTCACCAGGATCTAAGTTGACTTCGATTCGGTTAGCAACCATCATCTGTAAATAATCTTCCGACACATTGCGGAAGAGACTATTATTTGCCAATGTCTCAAGTATCATGATATATCCCTCACTTTCAGCGAACCTAAATTCCATTGATTCATCCAATATCCCTACTAACTATTATAGACCTATTTTTGAAATTTGCCCTGGCAGCGATCACCCCTTGGTCGTATACCTCCAAACACCATCCCAATCGGCTGGTGGAGGGTTTCGCTTAAACCGTTTGCTTCTTTCAAGCAGTAATTTAGCGGCTTTATCCTCAGGATGGTTTTTGATGAGCTCTGTCAATATTTCAATAGCCGCTTCCCATCGTTGTTCCTGATAGGCACTAAATGCTAGACCGTAACGATTCGCATAATTCAAAATCGATTGGTCGACTGTGGGAGTTTTTTCACAAAGTAATTCGTATATTTTGTGATGTATCTCTTGTCCTTTTACAGTGATCGAGTCAATAATTCGGAAAACAAATAAATCTTCTACTTGATTCACTACACTATCGCTCACAATGATTTGAGTACCATAGATGCGATTAATATTTTCTAAACGACTTGCAAGATTAATATTATCACCGATGGCTGTGTAATTAACGCGTGTTGATGAACCAAGATTACCCACAATGGCTTCCCCAGTGTGAATGCCAATACGAGTTGGTAATGCAGGTTTCCCAGTATCATTCCATATTTTATTCAATTGTGCGAGTTTTTCTTGGAATCTCAATGCAGAAATACATGCATGGTAACAATGTTTTTCATCAGGTACTGGGCTATTCCAAAATGCCATAACGGCATCACCTATGTATTTGTCTATTGTGCCAGAGTTATCTCGAATAATTGTGCTAACCACGTCAAAATAATCGCATAAATGCTGCATTAATTCTTCAGGTGGAATTTTTTCGGCAATAGTTGTAAAGCTTTTGATATCTGAAAAGAAAATAGTAATATCTTTTCTTGATCCGCCTATCTGATCACCCATGCCTTTGTGGACTAAAATTCTAACCAAGTCTGCAGGTACATATTTTTGAAATGACCGAAGGCCGGTTCTCATTGAATATACGGCATCTGTTAAATAAGCAATTTCTTGAATGTGTGTATCGATTGGGGGTGTTTCGCTCAAATCAAATTCTCTAATTTTTCGAGTAATGGTGACAAGCTTCCCGAGAGATTTTGAAATTTGACGAGAATAAAGTGTAATAAGTAAAATACCGAAGATTAAAATGATGGCACATATCTGAATGGTAGTGATATTCGCATGTTTTAATTCGCCTACAAAATCATCTTCGGGGACAACTACAACGATCCGCCACTGTTTATCCTTAAATCCTGGAACATTTTTTATTGACGCCAGATAACTAAGCTTGTTGTCCTGGAAAACAAATTTTTGATTGCCCGTCTTTTGAAACACATCAAATGCCTTTGCTTGCCAAGAGGGCAGTTCTCTAATGTGATTTAGTTGTCCATCTTTGTCATTTTGTTGTTGAATGTTTACGAGCCCGGGATGCGCTATTAAATTACCTGATTGGTTAATGATGTAAGCAACACCTGTTTTTCCTAGCTTTTGGCCTTTTAGAAACTCTGACAAACTTTCTAATTTCATGTCAATGCCTACAACACCTCGCAAAATATTGTTTTTGATAACAGGTTGTGCGGCCGTCACTCCCAGTGTTTTTCCAGCACCAGAAAAAAATACATAGGCTTTAGACCAAATAAAGCTTTTTTTGTTAATAGCGTCTATGTACCAAGGGCGTGTGCGAGGATCGTAAGTAATTTTTGCTTGGGGAACTATTTTAATTATTTTTCCTGTACTATCACGATAAATATAATTGTCGGTTGGTGGTTTTGAGCTTCGATTAATAATTTCAGAAGAAATAGTATTATCAGGCTCACGTCGTGAAATGATAAAATTTCCTTGAGTATCTCCCCAATATACCATGGCAGCATTGGTAATTGTTTTAAGGAGTTCTAGGGAAAAATCTTCCATTTCTGCTGTAGAATCCAAATCGATGGTATTAGATTCAATTAATTTTACTGCTAACGCTGTTGATTGTTCGGCAGGATGTAAGACGCCATAAAGTTCACGTTGTACTTCGCGTGCAACGGTTTCCATTTGCTGATCAGATATCACCATTTGAGATTTATAAAAACGTAGTGAGGTGACTAAAACGATGGTTAAAATTGTGGCAATGAATAAGGTTAGGAATAGTCCTAGAACGCTCACTTTTAATGATATTTTGAAATCTTTGATCATCTGTCTTACCCTGCTATTCCCTAAGCAACTGATCCCTGTAAGCTAATGATAGCATATGATCTGCTTTTCATCTGGATTGCAAAAGTGTAAACAGAGCTTGCTTGTAACATAGGAGAATCATTATAATGGCCGTTTGTCGCGAAGAGCCAAATGGCTGGGCATTGTCGGTGCCTATTAGAACAAGGAGGGTTTCATGCGACTTCAACATTGGATCGTTGTAGGGACAGGATTAATACTGAGCGTATCGGCTCAAACATTTGCTATTTCATTATGTGATGTGGCTCGCCATACTCTTGCAACGAACCCTGAAATACGCGCATCATTAGCGAATCGAAATGCTCGAGCGTATGAGGTCAATCAGGCCGTTGGTCAATATCTTCCACAATTTAGTGCGCGTGCCGCTGGTGGGCGAGAACGAGCCTCAAATCCCACTGTGAGATCTCAGCCGGGTAATAGAACCCATAAAACCCTGGATAGGTCTGAGTTTTCATTAACGGCAAGTCAATTGATTGTTGATGGTTGGGGTGTTGGAAGCTCAATTCATGAGCGAGTTTTTGATTCACGTAGTGCAAAATTTGATTTAGTGAATACACGCAATAATGTCATGCTGCAAACTGCAGAAGCCTATCTGAACGTAAAACGTCAGCGTGAAGTATTGGCTATTGCTCAAAACAACGTCGCCTCTCATAATGAAACGCTTAGAAAAATGAGAATACGGTTCAAAGGTGGAGCTGGTACTCGGGTTGATGTTGAGTTGGCTGATGCTCGTTTGTCACGTGCTCAGGCGCAACTGCGAGAAGCGAAGAGAGCATTGGAAGATGCCGAGACCCGTTATTGCACGGTTGTAAACCAAGCGCCTGCAGTTGATATGGATATGCCCACACGACCTATCAGATTCTTTCCTCGAAATCTTTTCAATGCAGTAACCGTAGCAATGGAAAGAAATCCTGCGTTTATTTCTTCAGTAAACACTGCTCAAGCGGCTAAAGCTCATATTGGCGTTGTGCGTTCGCGTTTTTACCCGCGTGTTGATGCAGAATTGACCGCTAGGGCGGATAATAATCTCGATGGAGTTGAAGGCGCAGATGGCTCTGTAATGGGTATGGCGGTGTTGTCTTACAATTTTATTGCTGGCGGTAGTGATGTTGCTGCATATAACACAGCTGCTTTCGATCGCGTTCAGGCACAGCAAAAATCTCTAGAAACTGCGCGTCAAGTAAGAGAGCGAGTCCGTGATGCTTGGTCAGTTTTTACTGCAAGTCGTGACTCCATGTCCATTTTCAAAGAATCTGTGGCCTCTAATACGCAGGTTGTGCGAGATTACATAAAACAATTTGAGCTGGGTCAGCGTGAGTTATTTAATGTGTTAGACGCGCAAGACGATTTATACGGTGCTCAAAATGCTTTAGTTAATGCTAATTATGATAATGCTATAGCCTATTACCGCGTTTTAGAAGCGATCGGAACAATTAATCTCCAGTCTATGATTTAGAAATTAGGGGTCAGGTCCTGACCCCTAATTTCAACCTCCTCCCCTTAAGTGGCGAGATTCGTCACTGTGTTCTACACTTTCATTAAAGGTCTAGGTAAACCTATTTTAGATCTTATGGAGTGTCAGGGATAGAATGGGAGGGAGTATCAGTGAACGGAGAAGCTCGAAGTCAGGATAAACTGTTATCTTGTTTGGAAGCAGTTTGTGGAATTTTTGATTTACACTTTTCAGGGGATGCCGCACTGGCTGGTTTACCGCTTATCGAAGGTAAATTAGCGCCTTCGTTGATGCAGCGAGCTGCGGAACAAGTGGGGATAGAGGCGAAACTCGAACAAATAGAACTTGAAGCTATTGAAGAGCTTGAGTTACCTGCGATTCTAATTCTCAAAGATAATGATGCATTAGTGCTCACAAAATCATCAGACCTAAACAAATTCGATGTTTTAAGATCGGATAATATTCATAATCCTGTTTCTATTTCAAAAGAAGAATTATCACGAATATATGGCGGTTATGCAATTTTAACATCGCCTTTGGTGAAATTAGAATCAAGATCAGAAGGTTTGATTGATGTTGAAAAGCCCTCGTGGTTTTGGAAAGTTTTATATAAAAATAGAAAATTATATTTTCACGTCATGATAGCTGCTTTTCTCACTAACTTGTTTGTGTTAGTGGCGCCTTTATTTGTAATGAATGTGTATGATCGAGTCGTGCCTAACCAAGCGATGACGACACTTTGGGTCTTGGCTATCGGTGCCATGATATTTTTTGGTTTCGATTTGGCAGCGCGAATGTTACGTCATTACTTGATTGATATGGCAGGACGTAATGCTGATAAAGAATTGTCAGCAATGTTATTTAAACAAGTGATGGGCTTGCGCCTGGCTTGTAAACCTACTTCAACGGGAACTATCGCCTATTATTTTACGGAATTCGAAGCGTTACAGGATTTTTTCACTTCTGCAACTTTCGTAGGTTTAATTGATATCCCTTTTATAGTTCTTTATTTACTCGTTGTTTGGATGATAGGCGGCTATTTAGTCATCATTCCATTATTGGCAATACCAGTAACAATAATTACTGCTTATTTACTCGAAGTTCCTAGTCGTCAATCAATTAGAGACGTATTAACAGGTGTCACATTTCGTCAAGCAATGTTGGTTGAATCTGTCACCGGTATGGAATCGATTAAATCCCTGAGTGCTGAAGGTATTATGCAAAGACATTGGGAAAATAGCGTTGCAAAAACAAATGAAGCAGCCAGTATTTCACGATTTTATTCTGCGTTGACGATGAATCTAACCGTGTGGATGCAGCAAGTGGTTGTTATCGCGATTGTAATCACAGGGGTCTACCTCATTACGGCGGGAGAATTAACCGTCGGTGGTCTAATTGCGTGCACAATTTTAGCGGGCCGCTCAATGATGTTAGGCCAAGTGTCAGGATTGTTAAATCGTTGGGAGCGGTCACGTACGGCTTTACAAGGTTTGAATCGCATCATGAATCTACCAACGGATAGAACTATACGCGAAAGCTTTCTGCAACGTCCAAAATTAAAAGGTAATATTAGTTTTGAAAATGTGACATTTTTCTATCCCAATGAACGTATCGCTGCATTGGATAAAATTAATTTTCAAATCAAAGAGGGTGAAAGAGTAGGAATCGTTGGAAAAATTGGCGCGGGTAAGAGTACCTTGTTGAAATTAATCAATGGGCTTTATTCCCCAACGCAAGGTTTTATTCGCATCGATGGAACCGATAATACTGAAATTGATACCACTGATTTGCGTCATAATATTCAATATGTCTCTGCGGATAGCGTTCTTTTCTACGGAACTATTCGAGATAATATAGCTATGGGAAATCCTCATGCAACGGATGAAGAAATATTACAAGCTGCCCATATGGCTGGCGTGGATAAAATTGTACAAATTCACCCATCTGGATATGACATGCCTGTAGGCGAACGCGGTCAATTACTCTCCAGTGGTCAACGACAAGCTGTTGCTTTGGCAAGAGCTTTGTTGGCCAATACGTCAGTGTT
>CAYUMZ010000103.1:0-6761 GCA_964446105.1 uncultured Gammaproteobacteria bacterium
GATATCATCTTCTTGGAGTCATCGCGAGCGAAGCGTGGCGATCCAGAAAATATATTTGTTCATGAAATTAATAGGTGAATATCATGAGTAAAAAATTAACACTTACATTAGCTATCACTGGCGCCTCAGGATTTCGCTATGGTCTTCGATTATTAGAATGTTTGTTAAAATCCGGACATCATATGTATTTGCTTGTTTCTGAAGCTGCACGCGCCGTTGCCATTCACGAAGAAAATCTAAATATTCCAGGCCAATCTTCGTCACTAAAAGAATTTATTCAACAACGTTTTTCAGTGGGTGAAAATCAATTGGATGTTTTTTCTTCTCAAGAATGGACAGCACCGATTGCGAGCGGGTCCGCTTATGTTGATGCAATGATTGTTTGTCCGTGTAGCAGTGGAACGCTCGCGGCTATTGCTAATGGACTAAGTAATAATTTAATTGAACGCGCTGCAGATGTTGTGATCAAAGAACAGCGCAAATTAATTTTAGTGCCTCGAGAAATGCCTCTTTCTGCAATTCATTTAGAGAATATGCTGAAATTAGCTCGGTTAAATACCGTTATAATGCCTGCATCCCCTGGGTTTTATCACCAACCTGAGAGTATTAATCAGCTCGTGGATTTTGTTGTGGCGAGGATTTTGAACACATTAGGCATAGACCAGGGCTTGCTGCCAGCATGGGGAAATACTTAAAATACCAGATGAGAACTTTTTAAATATTCCTTGTCTTATATGAGTTAAACACAAATATATGGACATTTAATAATATTTTTGTTATCATGCTCTGCAGATATACTTAGGTTAAAGAGGCGTGCAATGAAGAAAAAAGAAACTGCTAAAGTGAAACGTACTGGCGATGCGGGTTTTTTCGTTGGTAGAGAAGTGATAGAACGCGAGATCGAAAATCGTAGGTTAGATAGTTTTGCACTATTATTTGAAGCGAATATGACGTGCGCTGCAGTGTCGATAATAGATAATGTTTTATATGTAGCTACTAATAGCACTCATGCCACTTGTAAAGTCGACGACCAATTAGGGATTCAATTTCTTCAGAAAATATTGAATTATTTTTCAAAATTACAAAGATCAGGACAAACTGACTCGGGTATGGAGCTGCACTTACTAAAATATATTTTTGTATCTACATGGCAGTCCACATATAAAGCAAGTAATCCGCTGTCAAGCAATATTAGTGAGGAATCATTAGACAAAATAATTAATTATCTCATAAAGAACAAAGCCAGTGTCTGGCGGTCTAAGAACTTAGAATTTTTTGTTGATTTTTTGAATTCTTCAAAAGCAGAAATATATAGAATTGGCCGCACTGAAAAGAATAAAAAAGAATATGATATAATTTCTGATGAGCTAGTTGATATTCAGAAAGTGTTTAGTTTTATTTCTCCTTTTGTTAGACACTTTAAAAAAGTTAAATCTTTGCTGCAAAATAAAGATTCTAAAATTTCTGATTTCAGAATTCTAGCTGTTGGTAAGACAGGAGATCACGCTGAAATACGGCTAATAGGCTATTTACTTGATAGTGGCATTATTAAAAAACTAATAAGTTTGAAGACTAAAGTTAAGCTGTATATTGGAATATCCAAATTATGTTGTTGTTATTGTATTAAAACTGTCGAAGTTATGAATAATTCAATTAAAACTGTAAATGGTAAGAATTTTTTTGAATTACAATACCCTGAAAATGAAATTATTCATGAAGTAGAGGTCCCGGAACATGTTGTTATAATTGCAGAACGCGATCAGTTATCTGAATCTTTAAAAATAGAAACCGCAGGAACTCACGGACTATCTACAAATTGGGAAGCTCCTGCATATTGTAAGGGGATGACATATGTTGATAGAGGTGGTAAAGATGAGGATTCTCCTTCCTTTATGTATTCTGTTGCAACAGGAACTTGGCAAGAAATAGAATTCCAATCTTTAGAAACCGATCAAGAATTCTTAGAAATTATTAAAACAAATTTTAATTCTGGAATTGAAAATCTTAAAGATGTTTTAGAATCTTTAAAGCAAAAAAAATCCACGAATATGGATGATTCAATAAGACAATTTTTTAGGCAAAAAGTAAGTATGTTGCCAGAGAGGTCATCTTCTTCTGAAGAACAGAATCCCTCGGGAATGGAAATTCCATACGGACTAATTCAAAATTTAGGAGTTTATACAGCGCACAATGTGAAAGATAGTCATCATGATGATCAACCAACGGGCGAAAATGTAAAACGACTTAAATCTGATCCTGATCATAAACAGGAGTTTGATGGTGGAATGTAATTTGTATTATCTTCTAGGAGGTTATTCATGAAAGATTTTAGATCATTTATTTACCAAAAAGCTCAGGATAAAACAATCGTTAATGCTATTGGGAATTTAGTCTCTCCGATATTTGCAAGTACAACTAGACCTATTCAAGAACAGATAAAAATAGCACAAGCAATTGAAAATCTTCTAAGTTTATTTAAGGAATTTGATGATAATAAAGTAATTCTTGAGCGTAAAGCTAAAGATATGCAAAGTACTGCTATCTCAAGCCATGGAGGAGTTGATAAAGGAACTCTGGATTTCGCCGCTTCAATGAATATTTTAATTTTCAAGTTAAGCTCTACTAGTGATCGGGTTAAAACTAAGAGAGCTATTGAATCAGCTTTTGCTTATGTCGCATCGGTTTGTGTAAGTTTAGAAAGACGATGTCATAATGAGGTTTTAGATACCGTACATAGCAGTCCTGTTCGTAAATAAATTTTGTTAGAGTAAGTAACAACTTATAAATAATTAGAACTGGCTCGATAGAATAATTTTCATGCTCTCATCACCGGGTTTTTATCATCATCCTGAGAGCATCGATCAGCTCGTGGATTTTGTTGTGGCGAGGATTTTGAACACCTTAGGCATTGAGCAGAGCTTGCTGCCAGCATGGGGCGACTACTAGTATTGAAGTTCACTAGAAGGGCAAATACAATAGTAATGCACGGTTATAATCCAATCAGTAGATATTTTATGCTAAATTATAGCAATTTCAAGGGGTTAAAGGCCTCATTTTTTGGAGCAAAAATGTGGAATCTTCATAGAAATAATTGACATTTTATGTGTTCTCTGATATCGTGCGCAGTAATATGTTAGTAAAAATTTAAGGCTTTTCGGAGTAATAATTATGAAAGTAAATTTAGCGTATGACCACCTAGCAGATGCGAATCATGTAGAAGTTTGTGGCGAAATAGTATCTTTTCCAATTGTTAGAGGATCAGGTGAACAAGCTCATGATATAAGCGTTGATGAATATATTCAATTAGCTTGGAAATCAGTGCTTGATACTGCAGCGAGTTACGGTTTAACGGGTGAAGCAAAATATCATTATTATTTCTTTCCAAACTCACCTCAAAAATTTAAAAATGCCTTTTATTATACCTTTCATAACGATACTGATGCTGCTGACAAAGCGTTTGCATTTTTTTCAGCGGCGACATCAAATCCTGATACAACCTCTAATTCACGACGTAAAATGAAGGGTTCTCCGTCGAGTAGCCATTATCATGTTATCTTAAAAGCCATTTTGTTTTTAACTAAGGTAATGTTTGAAGCAAATGGTAAGCATGAATTTTATCCTATGGTTATACTTGATATATACGATAATCCAACTCCAGTAATAGAAAAAGCGGGTGTATGGTATAAACTTGTTAAAGTAAATGGTGCAATGGTTGAGCGCCCACTGACTCGAGAAGAACAGGCTCGTAAAATGCATACATTTATAGCTTTTTCACAAATATTTACTCAGCTCATTAAGCAAAATAGAGTACAAGAGTATGGTAGTTGGAATGGACTGCCAAGTCGATTATATGCGCTGGGTGAAATGATAAAAGTTCGTCAGATTCAATATAAAAGAACGGTGCAAATTACCCATAATCTTACACGTCGTCTAGAGCTAGAACACGGGTCTACAGAAGGACTTAAGTCCAGAATTTCTAAAATGATGGAAGAAGCTACGCTATTAAATCAAAGATATAAAGAACTGTTAGCAAAAAATGAGCAACAAAAAACGGAAATTGAAAGACTTAAAAGCGCTAATCAACAATGGCAGCAATCTCAACAAAGATCAGTTACACAATTGGCAGAATTAAAGGAACAGGCCTCAACTCAACTGTCACAAAAAGAGAGAGCTTATACACAAGCCTTGAGAAAAAAAGAGGATGAATTTGCACAGACTGTTGCTCAAAAAGAAAGCGCCAATCAGCTTCTCGTTAAAGAAATTAAAGAAAATAGAGCTAAGATTTCTGAATTGGAAAGTTCAATTGAAAGTTTGCAGTCATCTCCGCCAAAAGACACATCCTCCCTGCAGAAGTCACAATTTAATTTGTTGCAGAGTACCAACCAAAGATTAACCACACAAATACAAGATCAACAGGGACTTATTGGTGATCAAACAAAAGCTATTAGTGAATTAACAATACAAGTATCAAGTCTCAAGCGTGACAAAGATATACTCAGCGCTCTAAGTGAAAAATTAGAAGCTGAGAATGGCGTTTTAGTAAGGGCATTACAAAGTTTCTTTGAGTTTATGATGTCTTGGTTTAAGGCTGCACCATTAACATTAAATGATTGTCTCAATGTTGAAGGTGTACCCAATGCTGCAGAAGGTATTACATTCGGGCAAGCTCTACAGCCTAAGATGAGAGAAGTCACAAGCTTATTAAAAGTTCATGGAGTTACGACTTCCTTTGCTGCTGCGGAAGCAGAGGCTCAAGCCAATCAGACAGAATCTGGCGCACAACTATTTCAAGATATGCAATTAAAGTAAGAGAAAGACAAAGGGGGCAATAAAAGGGGTCAGATCTAATATTAAACCAGCTTATACAAATGTGAGATATAAGATAGTCAAATAAAAGCTGGCTTAATATTAGATCTGACCCCTTTTACTTCGACCCCTATTTAATCTGCAATATTTTCCCATCCCAATACTTTAAATGCGGCGAAGAGTGCTGCTTGGATTGAGATATCTGAAGAACATGAGTGTTTTGATTGTTGAGATCATTTAAAAGTAAGGGTAATACATCGGTGTAAGTAGTTTTGAGTGGCTGGGTGGGATGAAGAATCGCATGATGAGGATCTTCATATTCTAAAAGAGTGCCGATCCAGAGTGGATTGTCGTGATCAATTAATTCAAAATCGGATTGCCATAAGTATAAGACGACATCGTATCGTTTATTATCATTCAACTTTGTCATCAGCAGAGCAGGAGCACGATTATGAAACAGTTGAGGCAGTAGCGGTAAACGACGATCAGGATATTGTAGAGAAAGCCGGTTAAAGAAGCCTCTAAACGAAATTGCGGACGGATGGCTTTCCCATCCTTTATTTTCAAGCAGTGTTTTAATGTCTTCCAGAGAACCATACCATTCAATATTGAGTGGATCAACAGAGTGTCCTAACCGATTAGGACGTACGATTGGAATCACTGGATTTAATTTTTGCCACCAATCATTTTCAGTGATGTGAATCGTTTTGGGTGGATGCTGATGAAATTCGAGTGTTTCATCATATTTCCACACGCTGTAACCAGTCCATAAAATCAATAATATCACGATTGAAGCAATGCTTAACTTTTTGGGTGATATATGGCTCGTAAGATGACGTCGATATGAAATGGTGACAATTAATAAACAGGTTAATCCTAATAAGAAGCTCGCGATAATATCGGTTAACCAATGAGGGCCAAGATAAAGTCGTGAAAATGCTGCCAACCCCACGATGGATAATGCAATTTTGTAGCACCGTTTTCGTTGGTTGGAGGGTAGTTCGTGTCCTATCAACACGGATAAAAATCCAAAAAATGCCAGAGTAAAAATGGTATGTCCGCTCGGAAGAGAGGAGGTAGAATTAGCGGGTAAATCGGGTGAAGGTCGTGGTGAATAATAGCCGTACTTAATTGTTAATGCACTGCCAATGACTAAAACCATTAATGCCAACCAATGTGCGGCAGCTCGCCAATTACGTTGATAGGTGAGCCATAATAAGATCGCTACGGCAAATCCTAAAATACATTTTCGATCACCGAGTAAAGTAAATAATGTCATAATGCTGTCGGCAAAAGGTGTACGAATGCTTTGTAATAATTCATAGAGTGGCTGATTCAATGCCGTTAAAATGCCATGATGCGTAATATTCCACAGAAAAATGAGCAGTAATGTGAAAGACACTATGGCGCCTAGCAAAAGAAATAATTGATTGTGTAAATCAGGTTCTCGAGGATCTGCTAAAGGTGTAGTAATAAAATGCCAGGCTTTACGTGCTTGCATTTTTTTCCAAATTTTACTCACTGCCAAATCAATGACACCCCAAATTTTTTGGACTGTAAATCGAGTGATCCATAATAATAACCAAATAATGATTATCGCTGCAAATATCGATAGAATAAATTTTGTAGCCAAACTCGGTGGTAATTCCATGGATAAAGCACCAATCAGTACACCAGGCATCATATAGACAAATGCCCACAGAGTTGCTGATATGGAAGCAGCGAATAAAAAATACACAGGGTGCATGTGCAATAAGCCTGCAATTAAAGGGACAAAACTGCGCACGGGTCCAAAAAACCGTCCGATAATGACACTTTTCCCGCCATGTTTTTCAAAAAAAAGTTTGCCAGCTGGTATCCATTGCGGATGATTTTTGAATGGCCAAATATTCGCTAATCGCTGATCAAAATATTTTCCAACCCAGTAACTGATAAAATCACCTGATAATGCACCG
>CAYUMZ010000104.1:0-6725 GCA_964446105.1 uncultured Gammaproteobacteria bacterium
AATTAAGAGATCAACTTTCTAGAATTATTGAAACAAGTGGGTGGGTGGTATTTAACACAAATCAGCTGGTGCTTAATGAAAAGCATCATATTGATATCGGCCAAACATTTAGAAAATATTATCTTGATCAATTAAAAGAAGAAGAACCTAATATCAGTTTTGCATATTGTGGACAGTTAGGTCTCACAGAATTATTAGACGATCATTATGACGTTCTTGAAAAGAATTTTTTGAAAGAACGCGATCGGTTTCAACGCTTAGTAGGCGCTTTTGTATTATCTCTATTACATGGACATCTTTTATTTGCTAAGAAAATTTGGGACATATGCCAACAACTTGGTTTGAGCGAAAAGGTCCTAGCAGATAAAAACTTTAGTGTCGCTGTGATATCTAAAACATCGCCAAGCCACGAAATTAGGCTATTTATTCAGCAATGTATTACGGATCTTAATTTAACTGACAAAATCCCTGCTTTTTCTGACGATGAACTTTTTCCTATCTATGCTCATACAAATAATCTGGAAGGTTTATTAGCTTGCTGGAAAAAACCTCGCTCGGCTGAAGCTTATTTAGCACTTCTTACCAACAATAAATGTGAAGTTTTTAGGGATATCGCTGATGAATTTTGGTTTAGCACGAGAGAGGCGGTCATTAAATGTCTAATTGCACTCAGTCGATCAAAAGAGGTCGTTATCTCCAATGAGGTTTGGAAAGAGTATTTTACTATTGCTGTTTATAGCTCCCCTCTCTCAACGCTCAAACTGATTTGGGATGCTATTAATGATGTTGAATTACGTAAAGATTTGCTTAACAATGCTATATTTACTGCGGTGGGTGATTTCCGCATTCCTCAAATGAAATTTTTACTCGAGCAAGCAGAAGCCTTTCCAGAAAATCCAATTGCACAAGACAATTTAGAATATATTAAACGGATCGCACATGAGCAATCAGCACTGAATTTTAACAGACTCGAAGAGTTGCTTTCAAACAGTCCACTTACAAAGAACATCCAACTTACACCCTTATAATGATTTATTCAAATCTTGATATTACGTTTATCGCTTTATTTTCAGCATAACAATAAACTTTAAGCTTCGTTTATCAGTCTATTATTGATTGACCTCTCACAGGAAAAATGTGAATAGATACGCTATACTTGCATTATAAGTGGCAATGAAAGGACGTGGTATATGGAATCGACGGGTGAGATAGTCAAACAGTTGAATCAGCCATCAACAAAAAATCAGTCTGCAATAGATAAATTTGTAAACACATGCGGAAAATTTTCACTATTATCTCCTAAAGGTATTGAACACATGAAAAACTTACAAGGAGAACTGGAAACCCTCTACAATAATACACAGCCAAGTGTTGGAACACATAGATCTTATGAAGCTCTCGAAGCAGCTATTGCAATCTTAAAAAAAATGACAGAGGAAGTTAAAGATTCAAATCCAAATAACAATTATAATTTTTTCACTAATAGTCCTGAAGCCAAAGGATTTTATGACATTGCGTTCCCTAAAGGATCTTCTACACCTGAAATAAATGACGATTTAGCGGCAGCAGTTGGCCAAAAACTATTAGTGGCCTTAGAAAACTTCTCTCCATGGAAACATTTAAACACCGCAATATTTTTAGCGTACAAAGTAATACCAGGCAATCCTATTCAAGCAGCAAAAAAAGATTTACAAGAACGGATAGACCATTATCATCAAATCGATAAAGATAGAGTAATATTAATCGCTTTTTCAAATATATCAAATAAACTGAGTCAATTAAGCCGTGCTCCGTCAAATTCAGATCCAAAAGAACTTAAAGCCAAGTATGATGAAATTGCTGTGAGACTTAATGAAGCAAATTTTCAATTTACTCATGAGCAAACATCAGGGATTCAGGCTGTAGCTAGTGGTGTGTTATTACCTCAGATTATTGCCTGTCAAGAATCCCTTGTAAGTAAATTTGGAATCCCAATTCAAGCTTTAGAATCCATTCCAGTCACTTTACCTAAACCTAGCGACCCTGGGCAATTTGAGAAGCATTTATTAGACTATTGCCAACGCCTTGAAAATAATATTGATCGTTACTTTGAAAGAAAAAAGGACGTCAAAAAAGATAAAGCCAGTTTGTTTAAATACTTAAAAATGGACATTCAAACACATTTAAACGAAATAAAATCGGGAAAAACCACTTTAGCAGATGGGTGTCTAATGGTTTATAATGCGGTGGCTGACGCTGTTTCCAAACACCATCAAATTGCTGCTGGTAAATCAACGAGCATCGATTTATTAAATAGTGCGCTGGCCGAGATAAAAGAGATAGCTGGTCATTATAATATCAGTATGAGCGTACGAGGCTTAACATTACCTCAACAACCAAGCCCTAGACAAGAGATTGCACCAAAAGCTGAAACAGTAGCTCCTCATAAATAATAATGGGTAATTATCCAAGCATAATCCGAGACGGTATTAATATACATTATTATTTAGCAGTTTTTAATAAGATATGAGTTGGCATCAAGTCCAATCACCCTAGATTGCAATTAACTAATCAATAAAATGCGGAACAAAATGAGAGTTATAGTGTAAAATTGGTGTAGTATCTTCTCTAACCCCAATACCTGCAGACTTACCATCAATAATCCAAGACCCTAGCACGGTATAACGATCATCGATTTTTGCTGGGAGATGAACTTGCTGATAAATGTTAAGGCCATACTCATCAAAATCTTCCAAATTTTGATCATTAATATTTGTCTGTAATTTCACACCCTCACCACTTCTTCCGTAAATCGGCTTTACGACGAAATCGCCTGAAAGTTTTTTTGCGTCAAAATATGTGGGCAACAAATTCGGATGACCGGGAAACATCTCCCATAACAAAACCATCATGCCTTTATTATTTAATATCATTTTCCATACAGGTTCGATGATGTTAATTCCACAAGACATCACTCGATTAAAAACCTCCTCGTTCATCCACTCCCAGGGAAATAATTTGCACAAAACAGTAATGACTGCATCGTCTTCATCTACGAAATTACAGCCATTCCATCTGATTTTATCGATGTGCGTGAGTTTAGTTGCTATACCCGCTTCATTCATTGTTTTTGCCAAATAGTTTATGTTGTCCAGCATTTCTGGAAATTCCATACGACATGCCAAGTGACTTTGCTTGAAATGTGATTGTGACCAACTTTCAACTAAACTCTCATGCAGTGAATTAAATTGGCTACAATGAGGAAACACGTGATTAAGCCACTGCTTTTGCACAAGACCCGCTTCTAAAAAATTAATTGATGAGTCTCCGTTATATTCAAGTAATTTTGGAGGCTCGATACCATTAAAACTAAGATCAAGACGACCCATATGTGTTTTATTGAATTTTTTCCAACTCATTTCCAAAAGAGGCCATGCATATTCTGGAATACCTAATTCATGATAACGTTGGTAAATAACAATATTGTCAACTAACGCCATGCATAGTTTATGGATTTCATTTGTAGCTTTTTCGATTTCTTCTTTTTCATAGGGATTTAAACGATAACATACACCTTCGTTCCAATAAACGAGATTGTCAATTGAATGAAAACTAAACCCTAGCGATTCAACGTGAGCTTGCCAATTTTTTCGAGGCTGTAGGCGTATTCTGTTCATGGTAATTTGAGACTATCCACTTAATAAGATTAAGTCAACCAAGAATACATGTCACATAGTTCAAAATATTCTGGACGGTGTATTCTTTCATTCTTCAAAAATAACCTGATTAAATATTTTAGAAAATCCTCGGTGTAATTATACTTGGTTAGCAGAAATTGTTGTACTGAGCTCATTTGAATTATTTCTACTCTGCAGAAACATGTTTCTTGGTAGCAAGAAAATCAGTATTAATAAATTGAAAATCAGCAGAGATCGAGTGATTGAAAACATTTTTTTTCCACATTTTACGGAAATGTGTCAATTGCTTCTATATATCCCAATTACGGATCCGACCTTTCTGAGCCTGAATAACTTAAACTCTTAGAATGGCTTTCCTTATTATCGTCTGCGTCTTCATGACGAGCATTCTTGCTGTCCCTTGACACTAAAAATGAGAGTTCACTTAAGTGAGAGCCGCTTCTTTTTGGTTTTCCTCTCGATCTCACCACTTCGTGTTCCTCTGCATCATCCACCCTATCGTCATCTTCCATTCTGAAATCTTCGTCATGTTCACCTTGTTCTAAATCTTCGATAATCTTTTGTTTTTTTAGAGCCGCTTCCTGTTCATCTTCAACAAAGTCTTTCTCATTTCCAAGACCATAACTGTATTGAATTTTACGCTCATCTGAAAGTCCTAATTGAGGTACATTCGAAATAGTATAATAAGCACATACCACTTGTTTACTGCTACAGGCAATGCCTAATCTCAGTACTGTCGTTATATGGGCGTGATGTAGAAAAGCGTCATTTCGATAGCGCTCTTCAATTTGATGCAAACCTTCTTCTACAGCGAGTGTCTCTAATTGCTCCTTTCGATCGGCGAGATCTTTGACTTTTGTCTTACTGGGTAATCTTTTTAATTCTATCACCATTCCTTGTGTCCCAAATCCCGTTTTTGGAATGACTACAAAATCAGGATACCCATCACCTGTTTCACGATTCGATTCAACAATATAATTTTGTAATACTCCTGCTAATATTGTTCCTAATATCATTTGATAATCCCGTTCTAGTCCGAGATCTCTTAAGCTGAATACCCTTAACAAGGCTTGTCGGAACTCTTTAGTAAATTGATGAATATCGCCTGCCAGTAAATGTTTAGCGATGTCAGAATACAGATGTTGTCCAAGACGACTTTTTAAATAGCCTGCAAATATTCCTTCGTAATTTTCCCTAACTTCACGATTAGGAATTGATAAATCACAAAGATAATTAACGCCTACTTTCACCACGTTAGTGGCTGTCAAATAACCCGCATGCAATAACAATGTAAACAAGGCATTCATTTTTGTAGAAGGGTCTTCGTTGACAAAATCTTCATACACCAAACTTTCTGTTATAGTCACCCCATGAAGAACTTCATTATTGTTACCCGCAATCAAACTCATTATTTTTTCTTTTGTAACGTCATCCGAGTTAAACATTAACCCTGTGATCATGTCATCGATTGACCCTGTTTGTACCCAGTAACACTGATAAGGAAGGGATGATTTTTCGATGAGCGCTCTCAAACATCTCATTACGGACCACGGATTATAGCGTATTACATTACCAACTAAATAACCATTATACCATCGCTTAATATTTTCAAAAACTTCTTCGTTAAATCCTGATTGTATCAGTATGCTTTTAACTTCATCTTCAGTAAAACCAAAATACTCAGCATATCGATCTTCTAGACTTCCATATATTACCATGTTATTCAAGTCTGATAGCATTTTATTCTTTGATACACGCAATATCCCTGTCATGAGTCCTTTTTCTAAGTGAGGATTTGACTTCAACGATTCCCCTAAAAAATCTTTTAAAAATGTTGCTATGTCATTCACCAGTCTCAATAAATCTTGTTTTTCTTCGAAAATATTTGTGCTTAAATAATTATTGTACGCTTTGTTAACAGGCGTATCGTATTCATCAATTAAAATAAAAACTTTGTTACCCCAATGTTTATCTAGCCAAAGACTGAGAAAGCTTAATGACGTTACCAATTCTTCTTTAGTGATTGAACCAGACGAATATTTTTTAATGCGATCTTTCTCTGCTGCATTTAATTTTTGTGAATTGACTAAATAATAATGTTGTAAATATATTGCAACTATTTTATTAATTAAAGAATTAATAAAACCAGAAAAATCCTTTACAGCTAAACCTTTCAGGGAAATGGAAATGACTGGATATTTTCCTTGATGTTCATTCAAGAAGGCGCCATTATTTATGGCCGCTATTTTTTTATCAAGAAAGAGTTCTGCACTGGATTGATTATCAGGATGATTACTAAAAAATGCTTCTAACATGGATAAGTTCGTTGTTTTGCTCCATCGACGAGGAAAGGTAATAAGAGACACCTCATTCCCACAGAAAAATTTATGAATAAATAAGGACTTATCAATACAAATGTACTGACCAGAAGCTAATTTGGTATACGAATCAGTTCCTACTAGAGGCAATTTTTGATGCTCTCTATCCACAGATGGGATAATGTTCGTTTGTCCACCAGACACTTTTTCACTAGAACCTTGCATTGATTGAACCCCCGTAAACTTCGCAGCTGTAAAACTCATATTAGAATCTTAATATTTTTTTACCATAATTATTGGTATAAATCAAGTACACTAGATCGTCGATGGAATGAAAACTAAATCCTAACGACTCAACGAGTATTTGCCAATTAGGTCGGAGTTGTACACGTATTCGGTTCACAGTACATTTAGACTATTTTAGGTACAGAGAATATGTCAAGCAAAGTTTTTAAACTAACGTAGAAACCCGGAAGGACAGAGTAGGATAATTATTAACGTCCGTAGTTTTTAACTGAAACCTGTTCTCTTACAGGTTTCTTATTATCCATATCTTTCAAATTTTGCATTAAAGGCTTATTATTTCTCATTTCAGCGAGATGTTTACTTAGAGCGGTTGCGTTAAGAGCTGCTACAGGGCCTTTTTGAAATTTTGTCGTTCTGTCGAGTAGACTTGATAATTTTTTTACCGACTTTACTGCTTCGACTTCATCAGATGTGGCACGATTAT
>CAYUMZ010000105.1:0-6675 GCA_964446105.1 uncultured Gammaproteobacteria bacterium
AGGAAATGATGAATGCATTAAGAGGTAATCCTAATAAGCTTGCGAAGGAACTATTAGAAGAGCTTGAGATTGATAAAATAACTTTAGAGGCTCTTAAAGAACTTGAAGGTAACGATGATATAAAGCGTGAAACCATCGGTGCAGTACAAGAGAGGCGCAAACGATTTGATTCTCACTTTGGGAAATTCACTTCTACCTTAGAAAAGCAAGTTAAGAAACTTGAAGATAGGATTGCAGATTTACGGGAAGGTCTGCTAAAAGTTGCTGATAAAAAAGCGCGAAAACTTCTAGATGATTTAGATAAATTTTCTAATAGAGTTAAAAAAATGAAAGAGAAGAAATTAGATGCGCTATTGATTAAAAGCTTGGAAAGTGAATTCAATATTCCTAGATCGAAAGTAGAGTCATTTCTTAAAAAAAATCATGAGGCTGTAAAAGAAAGCAGCACAGGTCCGAAAACAGATCAAGAAAAATATGATGCGAAAGTTACTGTCATACAATATTACATAAAGAGTATTGAAAATACTTACAAAAGCCGGAAATTAGGATTAGATGATAATAAAATGGCTATTTTGAATAAGATGAAAGAAAATTTTGAAAAATTAAAAAAAGAATATAAGCGTGGTGAATCACTGGAAAAGTTTGAAGCTTTAGAAAAGGCTCTTGCGTTAATTATAGAGGATGTTCGTACTCCAGGAATATTAAAGCAAGTTGCTAAAGATTCCGGTGAAATTAGTTCTCATACATTTGAGAAAAAAGAAACTCCAGCAGAACTTTCTGATTTAACTAATCAAGCTAAATCAGCTTTTAACTCCCTCACTACTATATCAAATAGCAAACATTTAGTAATAGATAAAGATGCGACTTTTTTACATGCTAAAATCAGAGAGATACGTCATTGTATCGAGAGTAACTTAAAGCAATCATCGGAAAAAAATACATCAGCAAGACAAGAAGCTCTAGGTGATTTAAATACAGCACTTAATGAATTGAAAGAGCTAGAAATTCGTGTTCTGAATGCTAAAAAAGCAGTTTTACTGTTTAAAAGATTGGCACAGAATAAAGTGTTAAAACAATTGGAAAAAATGGTTAATACGGAAAAAGGTGTTTTTGATAATGCGATTAGTAATAGGAAAGCACCTATTTCACCTCCTGTGCCAAATCGGCGAAAATAAGTGGTCGGGGTGACAGGAATTGAACCTACGACCCCTGCGTCCCGAACGCAGTGCTCTACCAGGCTGAGCTACACCCCGACAAAAGAATCAACTTAGAATTGTCGCTGAATTGCGAATCTCGCTAAATTTTCTAACCCCTCTCGATAAGATGATGGCTGTAAATCATTAAGATTATTGATGGCTTGTTCGGCGAGAATTTTTGCGCGATCAAGCGTATATTCAACTGCGTTTGTTCGAGAGATGGTAGCCAAAATGGCTGGCAAATTATCACGACTGCTATTTTCAATGGCATGACGTATACAGGATGCATCTTCGTGGCCAGCATGTTGAAGAGCATAGATTAATGGGAGCGTTGTTTTGCCCTCAGCAAGATCATCACCAATATTTTTGCCAAGTTCTGAGCAGTCGCCTACATAATCTAAGGCATCATCAATGAGTTGAAAAGCAATGCCTAAATCGAGTGCATAACTACCTAAGGACTGTTGCAGTGAAATAGGCGCCTTACAAATCGTTGCAGTCATTTCTGCAGCCGCTTGAAATAATCGAGCTGTTTTATCAAGGATGACATCAAAATATTGAGCTTCAGAAATATCTGCACTATTTCGATTAACGAGTTGTTTGACTTCGCCTTCGGTAATGTTATTTGTAGTACGAGCCAAAATATCGATGGCATCGAAATTTCTGAGTTGTGTAATGAGTTGGAATGTCCTTGTCGTTAAAAAATCACCGACTAAAATACTCGCAGAATTTCCCCAGATGTCATTTGCCGTTCTATCACCGCGTCGCAAATTAGAATTATCAATAACATCATCGTGTAATAATGTCGCAGTATGGATAAATTCCATGATGGCTGCAATTTTAATATGGTCGTTGCCTTGATAATCGAGTGCATTAGCCACTAAAAGTACGAGCAGCGGTCTTAAACGTTTGCCGCCACTATTGATGATGTGTTTACACACTTGCCCGATAAGTGGGACATTGGAAGCCAGCTGGTCGTGAATCAGTTGATCAACGGTTTGAAAATCATCAGCCACGAGTGCTTTAATCGATTTAATGTCGATGCGCTGAGCAGGAGGGGCTTTCACTGTCATTGTGGTTATCCTGTATACTTGAGAGAACAAGGTTAGGAGGTGTTGGGATGGCTGTCAAGGGAGAGGGTAGAGGTGGGCAAATCTCCATTTGACGATTAGTATCTCCAATGGCCTTGTCATATCCATATTTTATAGCGTAAAAATATCAATCGGAGTTTTTTTAAGTTATTAGACTTCATGTGTCTAATGAGTCATGAGAAATATCAATATCTGAAATCGTCAAATGGAGATTTGACCCCCATATTTCATCTGTTATCATATTACTATGAAACCTTCATTACATTATCGACAATTGATCGAACAGCGCTATATTGAGCGAGATGAGCAGCAAATGAAATTGTTGCCACTGCTTGATGCCTTGCATGATGAATTATGCAATCAAGAGCAATGGCAAAATAAAGTTTCTCGTAGATTGCGTCAATTTTTTGGATGTGGTAATCCGCCTAGAGGATTGTACGTATGGGGTGGTGTAGGGACGGGAAAGAGTTTTTTGATAGACAATTTTTTTAATTGTTTACCATTCACTGAAAAATTACGCATGCATTTTCACAATTTTATGGAGAGTGTCCATTTTGAACTCACAGAATATCAAGGCACGGCAGATCCGTTAACACAAATAGCCAAAGATTTTGCTCGTCGTACCCGAATTCTCTGTCTTGATGAATTAATGGTTAATGATATTACAGATGCAATGATACTCGGAGAATTATTCAAAAAATTAATAGCACATGAGGTGTGTTTGGTGTTTACGAGTAACATTGAACCTTCTCGATTGTATGAAAAAGGTCTGCAACGACAGCGGTTTTTGCCGGCTATTAAGCTAATTGAAGAGCATTCACAAATTATTAAATTAGATACTGGATTTGACTACCGTGAACGAAATAGTGGTCACGCACAACATTATTTAACGCCTATCAGCGATAAGACTGATAGTAAAATGCGTGAGTATTTTCTACAATATAGCAATGGGCAAAATATTAGTGCAGGAGAAATTGAAATTCATCAGCGTCATGTCGAATTTATTGCACGTGCAGGTGATACCATTTGGTTTAGTTTCAGCAAGATTTGTAATGTTCCTCGCTCACAAAAAGATTATTTGGCCATCGCTCAAGATTTTAAAACCGTAATGATCAGCGATGTTGTTGCAATGAAACCTCATGAAACAACCATAGTTCAAGATTTTATTAGTCTGATCGATGTGTTTTATGATCATAAAATTCGGGTGATTATCAGCGCTCAAGTGGGTATCGATCAGCTTTATACTCACGGCCGTCTGGTTTTTCCGTTTATGCGCACAATGTCGCGTTTAATGGAGATGCAGGGGCTAGATTGGGCATCTGATCTGCGTAGATGAAGTCAAGTCTGAACTAATTGGCCGGTGGAGGAAGAGCGACGTCTCTATCCTCAATTAGTTCGGACTTGACCTCATCTACCCACAGGCTTGACGGGGGAGCGAGAATCCCTTATGCTCTCCAGCTTTATCGATTTTCTCGGAGAAATATAATGTACGCGGTTATTGCTAGCGGTGGAAAACAGTATAGAGTCAGCGAGGGCCAAGTGCTCAAGCTGGAGACTTTGCCTGGTGAAGTAGGGGGTAAGGTTGAGTTTGATCATGTGATGCTGATTGCTGACGGCGCTGATGTCAACGTAGGGGCTCCTTATATAGAGGGCGCTAAAGTGGCAGGTGAGGTCGTTGAGCATGGCCGTGGAGACAAGATTCGGATTATCAAGTTTAGACGTCGAAAGCACCATATGAAAAGAATGGGGCATCGTCAGAATTTTACTGCAGTGAAGATTACCCAGATTGGCATGGGTGGGTCCGTTAAAAAGGCGACAGCTAAGAAGAAGGTCGCAGCTGCTGCATCAACTGAGGAGTAAATAAATGGCTCACAAGAAGGCTGGTGGTAGTGTCAAGAACGGACGTGATTCCAAACCGAAGTACCTCGGGGTAAAGAAGTTTGGGGGCGAAGGTGTGATCGCTGGTAATATTATTGTTCGTCAGCGTGGAACTCAATTTCACGCGGGATTGAATGTTGGTTTAGGTCGAGATCATACGTTGTTTTCATTGGCTGATGGCATTGTGAAATTTCGTAGAAGAGGTCAGCGACAATTTGTTGATGTTGTTGCCGCATAATAGAGTGTTACAGAAATTTAAAGCCTCGACATTGTTCGGGGCTTTTTTTTTGAAGTGGATAGATTTAATAATATCGCTTACGTTTCACAAAAATGTCAGCGAGTTATGAGTAAGTAATCATGAAATTTGTAGATGAAGTAACAATTTGGGTTGATGCCGGAAATGGTGGTAATGGTTGCTGCAGTTTTAGACGTGAGAAATTTATTCCTCGAGGCGGTCCTGATGGTGGTGATGGCGGGGACGGTGGAAGTGTTTATCTGGTCTCAGATCCCAATTTAAATACATTAGTTGATTTTCGTCATAAACGTCATTATCGCGCAGAGAGAGGTGAGGATGGCATGGGTGAGTTACGTCGTGGAAAAAGTGGTGAAGATTTAATTATTCCTGTGCCCCCAGGTACATTAATTTACGACGCAGAGACAATGGAATTAATTGGAGATTTAAATCAACCGCATGCAAAAATATGTGTTGCTAAAGGTGGATTTCATGGTTTAGGAAATGCTCGCTATAAAAGTAGTGTCAATCGCGCACCTCGACAAACTTCTCAAGGTACTTTAGGCGACAAAAGAATGTTGCGTTTAGAATTACGTGTATTAGCAGATGTTGGTTTATTAGGACTTCCGAACGCAGGAAAATCAACGTTTATTCGCGCAGTATCAGCAGCTAAGCCGAAAGTGGCTGATTATCCGTTCACAACATTACATCCGAATTTAGGTGTTGTGAGTGTAGAGATGGGAAAAAGTTTTGTTATCGCAGATATTCCAGGATTGATTGAAGGCGCTGCTGAAGGTGTGGGTTTGGGAATAACTTTTTTACGTCATCTTGCTCGTACAAAAGTATTGTTGCATATTGTTGATGTAATGCCTGTTGATGGCCATGACCCTGTTGAGGCGGTGAAAGTAATTTGGAATGAATTAAAGCATTATGATGAACATTTAATGCAAAAACCACAGTGGTTAGTGTTAAATAAAGTAGATTTAATACCACAAGAAGAACGAGAAAAATTTTGTAAATTAATTTTGAAGCGTCTGAAATGGAAAGGGCCCGTTTATCACATATCTGCGTTGAGTAAAATGGGGACGCGTGAAATATGCTTTGATTTACAGCATTTTTTGGATGATCATCCGGTTGATATTTAGCGGAAGGGGGTCGGAAGGGGGTCAGATCTTTGCTTGGCTCAATTGTTTGCCGGATAGGGGGCAAACAATTGAGCCAAGCAAAGATCTGACCCCTCCTCTGCTCCTCCTCCAACGGGAAGGAGAGAGCGTTACTCTCTACTCCTATTTCTCCCCATTGAAAATCGGGCAAAAATTAGAGTTGTATGATCGTATTAACCGCCATGTTGAGTGTGGCTATGATCATCTGCATGATGTGAAGTGTGTTCAACTGTATGTGTTGAAAGCACGGCAATATCATGACTGCTCAAAGTATTCACTGAACTTCCGAGGCTGTTTTTGTTTTCTTCAGGTGATTTTTCGTTGAGTAACTTATTCAGCGAATGAGTGTCATCTGAAGTGAGAACGTCGGCAGCTTTCAGACTATCGTTTTGAGTAGTAATTTCAATCTTGTTTGAATTACTATCGTTGATAGTGCTTTGATTATCAGGATTTTGATCATTGGTATTAATTACCAAATCACTGGATTTACTATCCTGATTATTCAAATTCTCAGCAGTTTTCATATCACTGTCAGTATGCAATGTGCTCATGGAATTATGAGAAGTGCTATTGTCATGTGATTCTGCAGAGTGAACACTGCGTTGTTCATTAACATCATGAGAATTGTTAGTTTCACGAGACGTAATGATATTTTGTGAAGCATTATCATCACGCGTAGCGGTGAAATTAGCATGACTATCACCATGATTTGATTTAGCCAAATCGATCATGTCGTGCTCAATCAAATTAAATGAAAGTGTGTCACTATCATTTGTCTTTAATTGAGTAGAATCATGATGATCCTTTTTCTCAGTGTGATCATGATCTTCTGTTTCATGAGAATGATCTGTTTTTGCAGTCCATTGATCATGCGCGCTCGATAATTGAGATGAAGCAACAGCCATTGCGTTGGTTATGCTGCCCGATCCTGAAGAAACATTTGTTTCATGAGTTTGCGTGATCGCAGTTTTTGCCGATTGACTTTGGCCGTCGTTGTGACTTGGGTCTTTGCTGCCAGTGTGATCTCTGTCGTGGTGGTGCGGCGGTTTAGGCGGATCACAATTTGGCTCACCTGATTTGTGAGGGTCGCACGGCTTCTGATGATCATCGTCGTCATC
>CAYUMZ010000106.1:0-6613 GCA_964446105.1 uncultured Gammaproteobacteria bacterium
AACCGCCGTGGGTAACTCACTCACAGATAAAAATCTCACCAGCATTCTCGTTTTTTTGGTCGAAAAAGAACAGATTGAAATCGATGAGGAGGTCGTTAAAAATTTTATCCGAAGTACTGAAAAAAATATTGATAAACAAACACCGCTGCATATTATCTGGAAAAAACGATTTCCCACCACTCAAACAAAAATTAATTTAGCTGAACTCAACAAATCGTATTTTGATGCACTAGCGACAAAAGCAGGCAATGAATCTATGTCAGATGCTCATATAGATGAGGAAGAAGCCGTCATATTATCAAAACTCAAAAACTGTTGGGATCAGGTCTTAACACAAGACAATCCAAAAATTGACGCGGATTTTTTTGAATTAGGAGGTCAATCAATTGACATCAGCCCGCTGATTCAAGCGCTACGAAGAGAGTTCCCACAACTCAAAGAAGAGATCAATAATAATTTTGTGCTAGAATGCAGAACATTGCTAAGTCAAACTAAGCGAATCTATAGCTTGCAACATCCAGTGGAACTTATTCAGCTGAAGAAAAAACAAAATACTGATGGAGATTACATTGTTTTTTGCATACCTTCTATACTAGGTGATCCAGAGCAGGATTATTCAACTTTAGTTTCTAGTCGCGATCCTATCCTTAATAAACCCTACTTTAATGAACGTTTTCAGGTCTACGGATTAAGAGCCAGGGGCCTTAAGGACCCAAGTTTGATGCCCACATCTCTTTATAGTTTGGCACAAGACTATGCTTTGACAATCAAAAACTGGGTTGAAAATAATGCCAAAGATGAATTGCCGATTTTTATTATAGGCTGGTCTTCAGGAGGCACTTTATCACTAGAAATTGTTACCGCCCTAGCAAAATTCAATATCAGTGCCTATGCTTATGTCTGCGATAGTTTTGCACCTTTCCCTTTTCATCATTTTACAAGTGAAGAACACACAAAAGAATTGGTGTTTTTTGCAAAAAAGCTCTCAGATCTTATTGGATTAAATATCGATTCCACTACACTTGCTATCGAACTCAATAAAATAAGTAAAGGGAACGACAAAATAATATACTGCCTTGATTATTTGATATCACGTTCAAAAGGAAACAATATTAACTTACTAAAAACTGTAAAAATAATTCGTTTAGCAGAACATAATTACATTATAAGAGAAAATCTTCAATCATTCTCACTCTTTAAGGCCAACACCTTTTTTCTAAATAATATTCTACCTAAAGATGCTGTAAATCATTGGCCGAAAAAATATATTAAAAACATCAATAATATTGAAGAAGACGCTATACCAGGAGATCACTTCGATATGATTCAAAACCCAATACTATCGGAAAAGTTAACTATAAAAATTATAAACGAATATGCCCTTCATAAAATACACCGGATTTCTACCATACTAGAAAACCTTTCAGATTATGTAGTACCTCACATTAAGATATATGAGCCTAATTTAAATGAAGATGAACTCAAAAAACTGCCAGACATTCGAGTTTCGCAAGCGATGAAATATTTTTTACAAGATCATGAGAAAACAGTATTACTTATTCAGGGCGAATCTGGGATAGGGAAATCATTCATGATCTTAAATCTTGAATCCACCCTAAAAAAAATCGAAATACCAGTGAAATTGATCTCATTAAATCGATATCAATGCGAAGAACTTCAAAAAGGTATCCGTGAGGAAATTAAAGAATGGTCAATTCAATCTTCCGAACTCCGTGTATTAATATTAGATGGATACGATGAACGACAAGGCGGAATCCTCAAAGACTATAACTATTACCATTCAAACGGTTTAAGCGAATTTCAAAATCTTAAAGTAATATTCACGTGTCGGTCTGAAACACTGAAATCAGGATACCTAACGAACTTCATCCCATCTGACAGAGATAGCCTCAAAGAATGGAAAATTCAACACTTTAATGAAGAAAATATAAAAAAATTAATCGGTTTAAAAATACGTAAAAAAAACAAAAACGCAAACATCATCGAAGTTGATACAGTGTTCGATCAAATTTCAAATCACCCTGAATTATTAGAACTTGTCAGGAATCCCCTTTTGTTAACATTTGTCTTAAGAGCATTACCAAAAATTCGAGCATCAAATGAAAAAATAACTCGTTACAAAATTTATTCTGCATTTAATCAAGATTATTTCGAAAGAGGCGAAATAAAAATTAAAACTCAATCGGGCATAGACGAAATTGATTCAGAAAACTTCCAACATGACTGCCGATTTCACTGTCAAAAAATAGCAATTGAACTCTTGTCATCCGGAATAAAAAACTATAAACCTGAAAATACTAAGAAAAAAAGCCATGTATCAATAAATAAAAAACCCTTAAGTCCGCTTGACGAGCTATTCAGCCACAAAAACAAAAAAATTATAAAGGCATCTCCAATAAAATGTGATCATAACTATTATCATTTTATACATAATTCAGAGCTTGAATTTTTTGTAGTTGATGCAATAATAAACGTTTTACACGAAAGCGATACAGAAACCGAAAATATACAATCTTTTTTCATTCAAAATAAGATATCCCCTGATAGTTTGGTAAACAACATATCTATTATCGGATTTTGGCGTGAGGCTTTGAATGATAACAATGCACTAAAAAATCATCTGTACGAATTCATCTATGCCACCCGAATAAATAAAGACCTATCTCCTTTAGGAGCCATATCTCTCACGCTACTTAATATGGCATCAGAAATTTTCAATCGAACAGATTTCACAAACGTTGCCATTCCTGGATCTGTTTTGACTGGTGGATATTTCGATTCAGTAGACTTTACTGGTGCTGATCTTAGTAAGGTTAAATTTAATCATGCCTGGCTGAGGAATTCACGTCTTGTGAATTGCGAATTAACAGGTGTGAGCTTCGGTGAATACCCCTTATATAAACACAATGATTCCGTTACTACGATCGCATTCCATCCTGACAGTAATCATCTTGCATCTGCTAGCGGCAATTTAGTCTACCTGTGGGATATTATCTCTGGAGATCGTATTTGCAAGCTAAAAGGCCACATAGATGCCGTGAACGCTATTTCTCTGAGTAAAAATGGTAAATGGATAGCCTCTGGAAGCGATGATACGACAGTTAGAGTTTGGAACCTTGAAAATGGGCAATCAAAAATTCTGCGGGGACATGAGTCTAGTGTGACAAGTGTTTATATAAGTTACGACGGACAAAGGATAGTGTCCACCAGCCTAGATCGGACTGTTCGTACCTGGGATTTGTTCAGTGAGAGTGCTACTGGAATCTTAAACCTCGAATGTGAAGTCCGGTGCGTTCATATGAATCCTGTCGGGAGCCAAATTGTCTATGGCTGTGAAGATTTTACTGTTAGAGCCTGGTATCCTGATACAGGAAAGTCCACAATACTCCGCGGACATGAAGGTGAAGTCCGTTCAGTTTACCTGAGTGATGACGGATCATTACTAATCTCAGGTGGCGATGACGCTACAGTGCGAACTTGGAATCTTGGCACTGGCCAAATAGAAGTTTTTAACTACTTTCTTCATCCTGTCACTTCAGTCTCAATGAGTGCTAATAAGAATTTAATAACGTGTAACTCCGCTAGAGACATATATATTATCGACATACAGAGTAAACAAAAATGGATCATACGCGGGCATAGCGAGGAAGTAACGAGCGTTCAAATGAGCCCAGATGGATCTATAATTGTCTCTGGAAGTTTAGATTCAACTGTCAGACGCTGGGATTTTTTAACTGAAGGCCTCTCCCAAAACCGCCCCATTCAAAATCAACAATACCTTACCTGTATAAACTTAAGTTCAGACTCCCAAAGGCTTGCCATAGGCGGGTATGATAACACCGTGCGAATCTGGGATGCACGTGATGCAAGCCCCATTAATCTGCATGAGCTTGAAGCCGCCATTGAAGGGATTTCTGTAAGTGCCAATGGGCATTTAGTTGCAGCAGCAAGTTGGGATATGACCGTTAGTGTGTGGGATCTAGCTAAGAATAAAGTCAGTATTCTTGAAGGGTCAGCAGAAATAGAGAGTGTCTGCCTAAGCCCTAATGGGGACAGGGTAGCTGCAGGAATTAGAGATGGAATGATAAAAATTTGGAATTTACTTACGGGTAAAACAACTATTTTAGATGGGCACGAGGATAGGGTTATCACTGTTCATTTGTGTGAGATCGATAACATCGTAGCATCTGGAAGTTGGGATAATACAGTAAGGGTATGGGATCAGACCAGCGGAATTGCCACTATTTTAGTTGGTCATGAGGGCTGGGTGACATCGGTACAGCTCAGTACAGACGGGTCACTAATTGCCTCAGGAAGTTTTGATAAGACTGTTCGATTGTGGAGCGTGCGCAGCAATCATGCCATTATTTTTGAAGGTCACGAGGATACCGTGAACGCCGTTCAACTCAGCTTTGATAACAATCACCTGATTTCAGGAAGTAATGACATGACAGTAAGGATGTGGGACGTAAAATCTAGATCACAGATATTCATCATCAATTTTAATGCACCTGTCTATACTATTTCATCAAATCCCACCATAGACGTACTAGCCATAATATTAGAAGATAGCTTGGATGATAGCACTATTCAATTATGGGAGCGTATAGACGATAAATATAATCCATGGAAATTACGATGGTCATCTAACCATCCTAATTTATCACTCAATCTAGCTGGTTGTGATTTCACCGGATCCAATGGCCTAAATCATCAAAATGAACGACTATTACTCCAGAGAGGCGGGGTTAATTATCAGCAGGTTGAAAAAAAGACACTTTCAGAGAGCATGAATAAATTCAGTAGTGTGTTTAAAAAAAATTCCTCGCCCAATATCGATAAGACAAATCTAAAACAGGATTTTTCCGATGATTCAAACTCTGATACCGATCAGGGACCAAATATAACTACTGATCTCAAAAAATAATAAAGAACCAATATTAAGCACACTCACTAATCATTAGCAATAACGCCGCCCACTAAGTTTTCTTTTGAAAAAGTTTTTATACAAATTAGACTACCAATAATAAAGCTAATAATGGCTATTATTAAAGGGTAGCTTAAATCTATATCTGATAAAACACCAAATAAAAAGGCACTAATACACCAAGGCGCTGCAAATGACGATGCCGCAAACCCAAGCACCCACCCTTGTTTTTCCGGTCTTACAGCATCCGAAAGCAGAGTCATGATAGTAGGCTGTGTTAGGCCTGCGCCTATAGCACCAGGGATTATTATAAAATATAGGGATACAATATTGTCACTAATGCCCCAAAAGAAGAACGATATCGCGCAAGAAATGAAGCTTAGAAATAAAACCGTTTGTAAGCTAACATAGCGAATGATAAATTTATACATCGCCAACCCTATGGACATACAAATACCAGCATACGCCATAAATAACGACGCACCATTCAAAGAAAAATGAAACTTTTGAGTGAGGTATAGCATTATATCTTGATAAAAAAATGCCCAACCCATTTGTGATAAGAAAAATAAGACAAAAAGAGCACTTAAATACCTTGATGAGAATGCTTCTCTTAAGGCCAGACCGAAATTTTTAATGGTAAGATGAAAATCTTCATTCTTCTTTTGATGTTGATCCGAGTAAAATCTCATCAATAACATTGTTGTTACTACTAACATCAAAGCAACATAAAAAGGGGTTTTTTCATTAAACCAAATAGAAATGTGACTGTCTGATAAATAACTACCCATAGGAGGACCAATCAATAAGGCAATTGTCATGACAATAGTAACTACAGCAAAATAAGTCGCTTTTTTAGACCCCTCGCTGATATCGGCAACTGCTGATTGAGCTAATGATTGGCTGCTTGATGCAAACCCCGATATTATACGTCCTATAAATATCCAAATGATCTCTGAGCGAATAATGCCTATTAAAGGTAGAGAATAGCCAATTAATGTAATTCCTAATGACAAACGTAAGAGTTTTCTTCTCCCGAGTGTATCGGACCACGTGCCCATCAGTGGGGCACCTATCATATAACCGAAGGCATCAAGCCCTATGCACAAACTTAAAAATACATACTTCAGCGTTGGAGAAATAGAAGCGGGTAACATACCCGTTGAGTTATCTAGAACCAATCTAAAAAAAACCGGCATCACTAAAAAATACCCTAATGAATAGGTAAAGATAATCAGTAGTAATGGAATAAAACTTCGAATAGAGACCTTCACAGATTTTTTCCTTGCGCTTAACATAAACTCAAACGTTAATCTTCCGTAAAATTACGGAATTTATCAAGGATTAATTTCAATAAACAGCCCATTTTTTCGAATATAGGTTTTATCAGTATCTAGACCCTCCCCTTACAATATAATATTAATTATTGCGTATTTTTTTGCTAGTAGTTAATAATTATCATTGCCTTAGAAAGGGTAATTTTTCCGATAACTTCTTATAGTAAAAAAACTATCCTACAAGAGAGAGTCTAAAGTTAAACAACTCTGTTGTAGAACTTAGACCGAGGCATGGAACCTTGAAATGCCTATTTTATAATTACTACAGAGGAGAAAATAGTTATGTCAAAAGTTACTATGGATAGTTTAGATACATTATTTGATCACT
>CAYUMZ010000107.1:0-6570 GCA_964446105.1 uncultured Gammaproteobacteria bacterium
AGCTAGTTACGTTAATTCTTCATCTTTTTGACAATTTATGTTACAGTAGCAGACTATATCACCTAATGTGCATGATGTAGGTGGGGACAATATATGGGGTTATTATGAGAGCAAAGAAACTAACGGGTACCTATCGAGAAGTTTTAACCATTCTTGCTGCCTTTGACCCTACCTATATAAACTTTGCTCTAGAAGATCACAATATCGAAGCTGCTAAAACTCAAGTCGGTAGAGATTTAAATAGAACAACTATATATGGAAGTTGTACTCAGAGAATACAACTTCACAAGGCTTGGACTACAACAACTTCTTACACTCAAGGGGATTTTGACGGTTGTAGAACCTTTATGACTCCTCTCAGTATTCTCGTTCCTGTGGATCATGAAGAATTTCAAGAATGTAACAGTGCCAATGTGGTTGCTTTTACAGAAGCTTATCGATTTGCCTATTGGAGTGATACTGATAAGGCGTGTGGTATTTCTCTAATTTATAAGCATAGGCACCCTGCTTGTTTCACTACGCCGGCGTCCCGCGAAGACAATTGGATGTGTAGTGTCGTGACCAACTCTGTTGCAAGCTATGATGAACGAATTGTTACTCTTTATTTTAGTGAGACACTGTGTAAACGATTTAAAGATTTGTCAAAATTACCCATAGTCGATGTCGATTTTTTTAAAGATCTTGAACAAACCTTAAAATCTGAGGAGGTTTTTACACTATTAAAAACATCGATTAAGTCTGACGGTAAAGTTAATCTTGAAGAGTGCGGTAAAGTTATTAATAATTCGATGGTATTTTACAATATTGATGACGCAGAAATAACGATTTGTATGAAATTACTCGAGAGGAAATCCCAATTAAAACTTTCCAATCCTCATAATTTTAGAAAAGCTCAGGTGTGTTCATCTATTTTAGCCTTGGTTGATAAATCATATAATTTTAAGTTGGCTGATAATGCGCATAATGCAAATGTGGCTCTAAGATTAGCAAATCAATTGTTTGAGAAATGTGAGAGTTTTTTGGCTGTATCTTCTGCAGAGTCTTTTAATCTAGATTGGGTGAGAGTTCGTAGTGAATGTCAGTTGTTTATTGAAGAAGCTCAAAAACAATTTATGGATTTTAAGCTTCCAGAGACATTTTTTAGGCTTGATTTGCTGTATATAGAATACTATTGTAAACGAAGAAATCTACTTTCTCATAATCAAAGTCACAGCCTTAGAAAAGCGCAATTCTATGATCAGCTGATGAGCTTGATTGACACAGTTCAAGACCTAGATGAAAAATTTCATCAAGAAGATGCATGTCAATTGTTCGCATTCATTATCAATTTAAATGCTCGATTTGAAAACGTTTTATCAAAATCCAACAATCAGATCCAACCAGAAGATTGGTTAAATTGCCATCGAGAATGCCAAGCTCTTGTCCAGGCTGCACAAGAAAAAATTTCCAACTACCAGTTTCCTGAAAATTTCTGTGGTTTGGAGTTAACCTATCTCGAATTACAAGCTCGTCGCGATGAATGCTTAAAAAATAAAAACTCGTTGAACAAAAAGAAAGCAGAGGTTTATAAGCATCTCTTAGAATGTCTCGACAAAGCCGATTCGATGCGAAGATCTGATTATAAAGATGATGCTGAAGGCGCCATTAAATTAGCGCTTCAACTAACACAGACCTGCATGCCTTACCTCACCAGCACATCCTCTAGCATCAACTGGAAACAACTAAAACGAGAATGTAAAACTATTGTCGCTGAAGCAGAATACAAACTGGCATATTACGGATTATTCCAAAAAATATTAATGAATTTGATCCTAGCAATCACCGGCCTCTGTCTTCTGAAAGCCGCCTTTACAGGTTCATTCTTCGTTCATAACCCCAGCGAAGAATGTTTCCATGAGTTCGAAGAAACAACTTCTGTATTTAAAAACGCTAGGCTAGCCTCGGGTTAGACCTGTGTACTGCAGCATAAACTTCATCATTACTATCGAGCCAATTTTGGCTATAAAAAAATTATCCTAGGTCGCTTAGGCGAAGAATCCGAATCTTCTTGGAGGGAAATAAAGCGCAGCGAGGGGGAGCCGAGCGAGCCATTCCCGGAAAGACGATCGGATTCTCAGGCCGATTGGTCGCATAAAGAATCAATATCTAAAATCTCTTTATTTTTGTGCAGTTTCTTTATGATGAAAATCTGCATCGCGTGTTTTATTGTTCTTCAAAACTGTGAAGAGATTTTCATACACATTATTCGCGCTCCATACATACCAGCCGTGAACATCATTAGCATTTTCAACAGCACGAATCTCTTGCAATAAATACTTTTGTTTTTCTGTGTTAGACATCTTTTTCAGATAATGATAATTAGCAGCCTCGATAAACGCATGTACTTTAAAGGGTGGATCATTATGGAATTGGCCCACCAAAGAATTTAATGATTTATTTATTGTATTATAAGGCTCAGCTGAATATTTTTGATAAGGCCAAAAATGTGAAGGATACACCATTGGATTTACACCATCCACGCTATCAGCAAACATCTTAATATCTTGTCCAATATGCATAGAAGGGTAATAACTCACCTCACCAAAAATATCGATTTCCATCGGAACATGTTCCGCATTAATTCTTTCCTTAAACCATCTGATAACTTGATATACATCTTTAGCGTGTTGCGGATTCGCGGGTAATTTAGAACTATAACGAATATAATCTAACTGAACTGCATCTGCACCCGCTTTAATTGCATCTGTAGCAAGGGCTAATTTCTTTTCCCAATGCGCTTTTGAATGAATTTGTTCGTAATTACCACCGTCAGAGAATACAACGATACGAGAGACATACTTTAATCCTGCAGCTTTTACTTTTGCAATCGCAGGAGCAAAATGAGAACTATAATATTCATGATCAATAACAAATGTATTAATTCCCGTCGCTTTAGCTTCATGAATTAAATAATCTAACTTGCTGGGTTTCTCTAACGTATACTGCGTTAAATAAATCCCTTTATCCCAGGCGTTTGCTGCCATTGTAAAACAACATAAACTTATGATTGGAAAAATCCATTTAAACCCTAGATTACGCATGTCGATCTCCTTGTTTGTCCTTACTTACAGTATAGAACAAATTAGAGAATCTGCTTTAGATAGAGTTTTGAATGGTAATGAAGAGTGTGATATCAGCTGAAAGCCATGTTTTCAGTGGCTTTCAGCTGGATCCATGATGTGAATGTTTACGTTATTCTTCATCCCACTTCAGAGTGCCGCCCGTTTGGTACTCCGTCACGCGAGTTTCGAAGAAGTTCTTTTCTTTTTTCAGATCCATCATTTCGCTCATCCATGGGAAAGGATTTTCTGCTCCCGGGAATTGCTCAGCCAGACCTATTTGAGCACATCGTCGATTTGCGATGAAATGTAGATAATCTTTAAACATATCTGAATTCAGACCTAATATCCCGCGCGGCATCGTATCAATTGCATATTGATATTCTAAATCGACACCTTGACGAATGATTTGAATCATTTCTCCTTGAAATTCTTTAGTCCATAAATGCGGATTTTCAATTTTAATTTGGTTGATGACGTCAATACCAAAATTAAGATGCATCGATTCATCACGCAATATGTATTGGAATTGTTCTGACGTACCAACCATTTTATTACGTCTACCCATTGAAAGAATTTGAGTGAATCCTACATAGAAGAAAATGCCTTCAAAAACCACATAAAAGGCAATAAGATCGCGCAACAAACGTTGATCGTTTTCAATAGTCCCCGTATGGAAATTAGGATCACCTAAACTTTGTGTAAATTGTAATGCCCAGTTTGCTTTTGTCGCCACAGAAGGGATTTCACGGTACATATTAAAAACTTCGGCTTCGTCTAATCCCAAGCTTTGAATAACATGTTGATATGCGTGAGTATGAATTGCCTCTTCAAAAGCTTGTCGTAATAAATATTGACGGCATTCTGGATTAGTAATGTGACGGTAAACCGCTAATACTAAATTGTTTGCGACCAGAGAATCGGCAGTTGAGAAAAAGCCGAGATTTCGTTTAATAATGATACGCTCGTCTTCAGTAAGCCCAAACGGATCTTTCCATAACGCTACGTCGGCAGACATATTAATTTCATTGGGCATCCAATGGTTTGCGCAGGCATCATTATATTTTTTCCAAGCCCACTCGTATTTAAAAGGAACGAGCTGATTAAGATCAGCACGGCAATTAATAATTTTTTTATCATCGACGACAATGCGTTTTTCACCCATTTGAAGCAGTTCTAATCCAGAAGCGCCGCCCGCAGTGGGCTGTAAATTGATTTGATCAGTGAGTGCACGATCCAGAACATTATTTGATTTTATATCAGGGAGCTCTACCTTCGGAGCCATTTTAGGTTCTGAAACTGGAGGAACGAAAGTGCTTGCGATAGCGCCCGCGATACTTTCGCTTTTTGGAACGACAGCCGCGGGTGCTGATTCGTAATCATCCCAGTTCAATAAACTTGATTTTAGTGTATTTCCACTCATTTAAGTACTCCTTGTTTTGATAGTGTTAAAATCTACTGACATGATTCACAATCGGGATTATCGATTGAACATGCTTTAGGCGCATCAATTTTCACAGCATTAAGTGCACCATCAGTAATTGTCGATTTCTCAGCATTGGTTGCACCAAGGCTGCGTAAATAATACGTGGTTTTTAAACCAAGCAGCCATGCCATTCGATAGAGTACATCTAATTTTTTGCCTGAGGGTTCAGCCATGTATAAATTTAAAGATTGAGATTGATCAATCCATTTTTGACGACGAGATCCTGCTTCTACCAGCCAACGAGGTTCAATTTCAAAGGCTGTTAAGTAGAGTTTTTTCAATTCTTCGGGAATGCGTTTAATCGAATTTAGTCTGCCATCATAATATTTTAAATCGTTGATCATTAAATCATCCCACAAATTAAGCGATTTTAGATCACGCACTAAATGAGGATTGATGACAGTAAATTCGCCAGACATATTCGATTTTACAAATAAATTTTGATAAGTAGGTTCTATAGATTGGCTCACTCCGCAAATATTTGAAATAGTCGCTGTTGGTGCAATTGCCATAACATTGGAATTTCGCATCCCTTTAGTAGCGACACGTGTGCGCAATTTATCCCAATCCAATGTGCTTTCTGTGTTTTGTTCAAGATATTCACCCCGGGCTTCTTGCAAGAGTGCGATGGAATCGATGGGAAGAATACCTTTGCTCCATAAAGAACCTTCGTAACTTGCGTAAGTGCCTCTTTCTTCGGCTAGCTCACTGGATGCGCTAATTGCATAATAACTAATTGCTTCCATTGAACGATCAGCAAATTGTACAGCTTCTTCAGAAGTGTAAGGAATGCGCTGTAGATATAATGCATCTTGGAATCCCATAATGCCAAGACCTACAGGACGGTGTTGTAAATTAGAACGCCGTGCTTGTGGAACGGTATAAAAATTAATATCGATCACGTTATCTAACATGCGTACAGCAGTTTTAATGGTTTGCGATAATTTTTTCTGATCCAAACCTTTTTCGGTGACGTGATTAGCCAAATTAATGCTGCCTAAATTACACACGGCAATCTCATCTTTATTCGTATTCAAGGTAATTTCGGTGCATAAATTAGAGCTGTGAATGACACCCGCGTGTTGTTGTGGAGAACGTAAATTGCACGCATCTTTAAATGTTACCCAAGGATGTCCCGTTTCGTAAAGCATGCCCAGCATTTTACGCCAGAGTGTTTGTGCAGGAAGTTTACGACTTCGAATTTCACCGCGTTCTGCTTTTTGTTCGTACTGAGTGTATAATTTTTCAAAATCTAAACCATAGCTATCGTGAAGATTAGGTACTTCTTCAGGTGAAAATAATGTCCATTCTTTATTTTGAAAAACACGTTTCATTAATAAATCAGGTACCCACGCGGCAGTATTCATATCGTGAGTTCGACGTCGATCGTCGCCGGTATTTTTCCTAAGTTCCAAAAATTCTTCGAAATCCATGTGCCACGCTTCGAGATAACCGCACACCGCGCCTTTTCGTTTTCCACCTTGATTTACCGCGATGGCAGTAGCATCAGCGACATTCATGAAAGGTACGACGCCTTGTGATTTACCGTTGGTACCTTTGATATGGGCACCGATTCCGCGCACAGGTGTCCAATCGTTACCGATGCCACCTGCGAATTTAGAGAGCAATGCATTGTCCCGAATTGCACCATAAATACCTTCTAAATCATCTGGGACCGTTGTTAAAAAGCAACTGGATAATTGTGGTCGCAATGTGCCTGCATTGAATAGTGTTGGCGTGGATGACATATAATCAAAAGATGAGAGTAAATTATAAAAGTCGATTGCGTGTTGTGTTTTATTTTTCTTTTCGCCAATCGCAAGGCCCATCGCAACTCGCATAAAGAATGTTTGAGGCAATTCGTAATGAATGCCTTTGCTGTGTAAGAAATAGCGGTCGTATAATGTTTGAAGACCTAAATAGGTGAAATGCTCATCTCGTTCACCTTGAATTGCGCTGCCTAATTTTTCTAAATTAAATGTTTTT
>CAYUMZ010000108.1:0-6567 GCA_964446105.1 uncultured Gammaproteobacteria bacterium
AAATTTGATTTTAGCTATCCATTTATTTTAGGCATTGTACCTGGCAAAAATGGTACACGACGCCTTCAAAATTTACGCCCAAAAAATAGACAATCTTACGTTGTGACACCGAATGGCACTATCGAATCGAGACTCTCACGTAAGGCAACGCACTCTCCAGAAGAGAAGGCGGGTTATTCTCAGGTGCAATCTTGCACTCTCATCGACGAACATTTTTTGAGCCCAGCTTTTGGATTTAGCACAGGTAGAAATGCCAAGCTCTATGGTATAATGACGGATAGTAGAGATGCCTTGATCACGCGTTTATTGGCTAATGATGGAGGAACCGTATCGCGGCCCTTCGACCATGACTCACGTGAATCTGCGGAACAAAGCCGGGCTTACCAAGGCTATCATGCTCCTGTAAATGAAAGGAGTTATTATTCAAAAAATGAAATCAACGACTTCAAGACTAAGAATCTTGAGCTACGATCAAAACAGATTAACACAAACGAAATATTGGCACGTTTAAGGTTTAATCCTGATCGTAGTGTCGTCTGTATTAATTCAGATACGTTAGAATCACGATTACTCGCCTATGATTTTTCACAAGAATTATTAGAAGAGTTTAAGCGCTATGCAGAACATATGAGCATTGAGTTAAATCCGACATATGACCTGCCAGTTATCTTTTATATTGAGCGGAAAGATGGATCTGGCTTGAGGGTTGGGCATGATATAAGACTCTACACGGATGAAATGCGTCAAAATGACCAAGCGGAAGCTTTGGCAATATACAATAATAACGACCTCAGAAAAAAGTACTACGCTCATGGTGATTATGAATTTCTATTAGGATTACCCAAAATCACTCTTTCAATATTGTTAGAGCCCTCTCCTCGGGAACCATTAGCGCTTTTTATGATCCGTAATGGCCACGTCCGTATGTTAATGCGATTGTTGAGAATAGGAAAATATTCTCAGCCAAATCTTTGCGAAGAGTTAGTTGAATATATCGTTGAAAATAAACTGATCACACGTAACGACAGGGCAATTACTGAGCTTATTTTGGCTGAACAATTTGATATGGCTGATAAATTCATCGCTGAAACAAAATCAAGTATTAATAATTTACCTCAAGGTCTTCGGGTCTCCCTCCCTACTTTATCCGATCATCTTCTCGAAAATGGCACACCACGACAAATAAAATACGCCAATCTTGAAAAAATCTGGATTGATAGTCCGATAAAAAACTGGGTTCCTATAATACTTTTTATTAAAGAGCACCCTGATCTCCCTAGCTCTTTTTTAGATGAATTACTCCGCATTGCCTGTCTAACGAAAGAGCACAATGCGATAAAATTTCTCCTAAAAAAAGGCACACCTACAAATGCCACTAAAGTTTCTTTACATGCACATGTTTTGTCAGATAAAAAATCTTTTTCCCCTATTAGCAACGCAGCTATGAATAAAGACTGGGAAACAGTGGCTTTATTTTGTCACTATCAGATTGATTATGAAGATAGCTCTGAATTTGGTTACGCTTTATATGAAGCACTCTGCGACGGGCAACGTAATCTGGTAACGCTATTATTGCAAAAAGGAGTAAAAGCCACTTGGCGTAATAATTCACATTATTCTTTCCAATCTCGACTGAGATCCACATTATATATTGCACTAGAACGAGGCTTTGATGATTTATTGATTCAATTAATAGACTATGAAAACACATTTAAGGATATTTATTCTGATTTTCGTACTATGCAAGCACTAAATTTGGCTCATGAAAAAAACAATCACGATGCTAATCGTATAATTCAAGAAAAACTGGGATCTATAGTATTAATTGAACCTGTTGATCAAGAGGCAATCCTCTGCCAACAGGTCTTAGAGGCATACCTAAGCGGAGGACGTCTTTTGGCCCGCGAGCGTTTGCTGCATTTTTGTCAACAAAACCAATTTCTGCCAACTGATGAAGAATTGACTGCATTTGCACATCAGTGGCTATCTACTCTATTTCGAACCCCGTTTAATGTTAACAATCGTCAATCTGTGATTGAAAATTGTCATATTGTTATGCGCCATTTTCGAAAAGATCAACTTAGAAAACGTTGTGTTGAGGCATTCATAGATTGGGTGTTAATAAATTATGTTGAATCTCACCAGCGACATGAAGCCTCTACAAAGTACAACTTATTCAGTGTAATCTTTTCCTCTAATCAGCAGCATACTGTCAGCGTGAGTTCACAAGTTGTTATTACTGGCATCATCAAAACGCTCTCCTCCTCTTTTAGGGCAGAACTCAAAAAAGGCGATATAGAAAATTTGTCTGAGAGCAGAAGCATGACCCCCATCAGTATGGCAGCAGTACAAAAAGACTGGGAATTGGTGAGGCAAATTGCACAATTCCCTGCAGATCCTGATGATATTTCTGAATATGGGTATGCCTTGTTTGAAGCGCTGCAAAATGGACTGCTAGCACTGGTAAGAATATTATTGGACGCAGGAGCGAAGCCTACTTGGCGTAAAAATCCGGATCACTCAAATAAATTGCTATCCACATTATACATTGCGATTTATTTGAATTTTTATGAATTATTACCTGAATTGATTGAGCATGAAAAGAAAAATCAAGATGAACATTTTCTTCACAGAATTGAGCTAGCACTTGAGCTTGCTACTGAAAAAAACAACAAAATAGCAATAAACTTAATCCAAGAAGCGTGGGGACCTATAGCTTTATTTGATGACGCCAATATTATCCTGAGAATTTCTCAACGAATCTTGGTGACGTTGAGAATTGAAGGAGAAAACAGTGCTAAAGTGCAATTATGGAGTTACTTGAAGTTGTATCATCTAATGTCTGATGAAAATGCTCTAATGGCGCCCGTGCAAGAATGGCGAGCACTATTATTTCGACGTTCTATCAGTGAATATCTTCCGATGAAAGATTCTTTTTTTGAAGCATTAAAATTAATCATACCGTTTTTTAGACCCAAGGAAATTAAAGATCGCTGTATATCTGCATTAACCGATTGGATACTCTCTAAACCTGATTTGTCTGAATTGATTGTTAAGCTATCTCGCCTCAATGATCCCGTGTTATCGAAAGATATAGGAAGCCAAGTTTTAGACGAAATAGTTAATAACTTACCGACTAAAGAAAGAGAGATACTGAAAAAACTGAATGAATATTCAACAAATCGCGGCATTACTCCGATCATTAGAGCGGCAATGGAAAACGACTGGATATTTATACGTCAAATTACTGAAATTCCAACTGATGTCGACGATAAATTTGAATATGGTTACGCCTTGTGCGCAGCTGTAGGAGCTGGTCAGGAAGAAATATCAACACTATTACTGCAAGCGGGTGCGAAACCCACGTGGCGCGCTAACCTAGGTCATCTACTTGAATGTAAATTGAAATCCACATGTTGGGCTGCCATAGATAGAGGATTAAATCAATTATTACCTCAGCTGATTGACTATGAAAAAAACACGTTTGATGAATATACACTTCTAGGATTTGAGTATGCACTTGCCCTCGCTTATGAAAAAGATAATCAAGAAGCAATTGCGCTCATTCAAGGAAAAGTACATCCTATCCCGATTATCGATTCAAATAATGTTTCAGAGAGTATTTGTAGACAAGTCTTAATTGCTTTAACTATTGAAGGTCAGGCTGTTGCTGAGAGACAGTTGTTGAATTATTGTCGGCAATATCATTTACTGCCTAGCGACCTAACTACACATGCTCAACTCTGGGTTGCGGCTTTTTTTCAACGTCAATTTATTACAAAAAATGCCTGTCTGGTATTGGAAGTATTAAGAATAATCATGCCGCATTTATGTGCGATACTCATAACGTTTCCTGCTGGAGAAATTCGCAAGACGGCTTTGAAAAAAATGGTAAGGTGGATATTAGATTATAAAGACCCGACTTTATTTGGGTTGATGACGGTGATCTCTCATCTTGAAGATCATACTACTCGAGAGTATTTTGCTCAGATTGTAATTAATACCATTATTCGTAATCATCCTGCTGATATTGTACTGATTCGAGAAATCATCAGACTTAATTTTTCGTCAGGATTTGCACAAGACATCTGGCGAACAATTATTGATAGTCGATGCGATAAGATAAAAACATGGAAGCACAAGGGACAAAAAAGTGATGATCAGGTTCTGCTACTTTTTGAATTGAATCCAATGATGCCAGAAGATTTGCTCAGTAGAGTATTCGATTGTGCAATTGAACGATTACAGCATAAAATTGCGCGATCGGTCGTCACCAGGGCTGATCTCAGTAAAAAGACTAAAGATGAAATTATAACGTATGCACTGGAGGGGCATCACGCCAATAATACAGATAGAACGATTCCATTAATGATGAGAAACAATTTTAGGGTCACCATAAATCATTTAAAATATGCGAAACGTTGTATTAATAAAGATTATTTGTTATATCTGATTGAGCATCTAAACATAGTGGAATTCCCGCTAGTAGACTACTTCTGGGATTACGTAAGTCTATATGTACCTAGTATACACAAAAACATAGATTTAAAGTTTGAGAAACTCTGGGCCGATTTATTAGGCCCTTCAATGGTAAGACATATAGTACTCATTTATTGGCTAAAAAATTATAGAGACAAAACAGACTATCCCAATTTATCTCGATTTTATCTCGATAATGGGATTGAAAATAAATGTCTTTATACTTCAGAGCTCATAAAAAAATATAAAGAACTCAATTACAGTGATGAAAAAATACTCAAGGCTCTTAATGCCTATTTTTTTGATAACAATATACTACCCAAAGAAGATATTATATTGGAGACTTATACTACAATTATGACTCATATTGAGTTTGCTCCTCAACAACGCCAAACTAATTCAAGTGGTTTTTTCTCTCTATTTTCTAGGGACAACAATAACAATAATATTGCATCAACAGATCAAAACCTTGCTAACAGTAAAGAAAGTGGGCTTACCCTTTATCAATATATGTTTGAGCTCGATCAACTATTGAGAAAATATGAAAAAGCTTTAGAAAATGAAGATGTCGATACACCACTTCAGTTTCGTACAAAATCACCTTTCTCAACTTCCCTCCAATAATCATAACAAGGTTACTTTGCTCAAGTATAACCCAGATCTGTTTTTGCCCTGTTCCTACATCCTGTAATATGCTATAATTGCACTGAGAGTAGTGATTTTGGAGGTTCATATGAAATTCCGTAAATCAGTCTTCTTAAGAAATATATTTCTCGTTGCGTTCATTACAGTATCAAGCACTTTGATATCCTATTATTTTTTAGACAAAAAAATTGCTTTTTGGTTTAATGAGCATGAACCTATTCCACACCATATCTTGCAGGTATTTTTTCATATACCAAAAGTTTTTGACGTTGCTGCAGCTTTAGGCGTATTCACTGTGCATATATTCAGTTGGATAATTGGCCGTGTTTCTCCTTTTTTGAGTAATTTAACGCTGACCAGCATAACTCTTGTTATTACTGATTTTTGGACGGAATGGTCCAAATTTCTTTTTGGACGTTACTGGCCAACGACGTGGACTATTGATCATAATCCTTCATTAATTGACACAAACGATTATGGTTTTCATTTTCTCGCGAGCAAAACTGAAGCCTTCCAAGCATTTCCATCGAGTCATGCCTCTCTCACTATTGCTTCGGTAACATTTCTTGCATTGCGCTACCCTTTTTTAAGAGTGCCCGCCATTATTATCAGCATTATTGTTCCTCTAAGTCTTGTAGCGCTCAATCATAACTTTTTAGCGGATACAATTGCTGGAGCAGGATTAGGATGGGTTATTGCCTATAGTGTTGATGCTTTCAATCAAGGGTCAATCGTTTATATCCACCCTGAAAATACGGCACGCAACAATTAGTAAGTGGCTAAATACGAGTATATTTTATTCTATCACATTGATAGTATTTCGATGATGCGGGGATTGTTCTATTTGTCTTCGACAGGATGTAGATACATAGTGTATACTTATGATGGGATCAATCATTAGAGGTAAGACAAATGTTAGTTCATGCGCATATTCAAAAATGGGGTAATAGCTTGGCGCTAAGAATTACTGGCCCTGTTCGAGCCATTCCTAACTTTAAAGCTGGGATGGAGGTTGATATACAAGTCTCTGAGGAGGGGATTCAAGTGCGACCAACATATCAACACAAATTAGCTATGCCATTTAGCGAAGCAGATTTACTCAAGGGTCTAACGCCCAAAAAAGCCCACGCTGATGAGGTTGCAGATTTTTTACCTCATGAGATGGGTGAATAATGAACAGTCACTATATCCCCCATCGTAATGATATCGTTATGCTTGATTTTGAACCCACAAAAGATAAAGAGATTGGTAAATATCGACCAGCGCTAGTACTTTCTTCAAAAGAATATAACAAAAAATCCGATCTTTTAATTTGCTCGCCCATCAGCACCAGTATTCGTGGCGGATTGACTGAGGTTCCAATAAATAATCTGGAAAAGCCCTCGGTTGTTGCCGCGAGTATAATACAGACGCTTTCATGGCGTAATCGCAAAGTAAAATGGA